>NZ_JBEUPD010000004.1:203725-391195 GCF_040492135.1 Actinomadura sp. NPDC000600 | reverse complement strand
CGCGGCGGCGCCGGGGCCGGGCGCGGTGGCGCGCTACGCGGCGGCGCGGTGCGCGGCGCCGGCTGTCCGGGCTCGGCCGGCCGGGGCGGCACGGGACGCGACGACTCGCCAGTGCCGGTCATGGCCGCTCCAGGAGGACGAAAGGAAACACGGTGGGCCGCAAGAACGCAGCTCATCGCATCGTATGGCGTCCTTTCGCCTGCCTTGGCGCCCCACGCCCGGAGTGGCGATCCTCACGCTGGGAGCTAGTCGTCCTTCTTCACGCAGTCGGCGCCGAGGCACGACGCGTTCTCCACGACCGGCCGGCCGTCCACGAGGATCGTGTAGTAGTTCCTGCGCTTCTCCTGCTCGCCGGTGCCGATGACCTGGACCGGCTTCCGGTCCGCGGTCATGCCGGTGCAGGCCACCCGCATCCTCTTCTTCGTCCAGCCGGGCAGGTCCGCGCACCGCAGCGGCGCCCCCAGCCGCACGCCGTGCTTGTGGAGCTCGGCGGCGGCGGTCACGGGAAGCGCCTTGCGCAGCGCGCTCTGCGTCTTGTACTGGATCTCCTGGCCCCCGGACAGCAGCAGGAACGCGCCGCCGCCCACCGCGGCGATCACGAAGAGCGCTGCGGACGCCAGGATCATGGCCTTCCTGCGGCCGATCTTCAGGTTCGGCATCTTCACGCTGGGAATCTTCACACCCGCTACGTCACCGACAGTACGGGCACATATGCGCTGGGTGGTGGTTTTTTCCGTTCGGTATGCGGATTCCTTGCCCGGTCGGATGGGCCCGGTCGGATCGGCCCGGCCGGATCGCCCGGTCAGCGGTTCGGCTGCTCGCAGCCGAGGCCCAGGCAGTCCTTGCGGAGCACCTCGCGGCCGCCGACGGTGACGACGTAGGACTCGCGCGGACGGTCCGTGTCGGCGTCGCGGGCGACGCCCTCCACGACCACCGGCTCCCCGGTCGCGGTGACGGCCGTGCAGGCGACGCGCACCACGGAGTCGGTCTCGCGCCCCGGGGACTCGCACTCGGGGCGCTCCTGCAGGTCGATGCCCCGCGCGGCCAGCTCGTCCACGACCCCGTCGGTGACGGCGTTGAGGTACGCCCCGTCGGAGATCCGCTGCATGACCTTGCAGCCGGACATCGTCGCGGCGAGGAGGACGGCGAGCGCGACGGCGGGAAGGCGCCTCATGCCGCCCCCTCCATCCGGTCGAGGGCGGCGACCGCGTCGGCCACCGCGTCGGGACGGTCGAGCGGGACCATGTGCAGGGCGTCCGGCAGCTCGATCCGCGTGCCGTGCGGGCTCATGGCGGCGAGCCGCGCGTGCGCCTCGGCCCATTCGCGCTTCCGGTCGGCGCCGTCCAGGTCACCCAGCGCGGTCACGACGGCCAGCGGGACGGGCGGGAAGGGCCGCCGCTCGCGCAGCCCGGCCAGGTCGGCGGCCATCTCCCGGTAGGCCAGCTCCTCCGCGAAGACGGTGCCGACCACCGTGCCGCGCCCGTACACCGACCGCACGACCTCCTCCGGGACGGCCTCGTCGCGGCGGCTGGTGTGCTTCAGGATCATCCGGCGGCCGAACGGCCCCGCGACGCCGGCCAGCCGGGTCGCGCCGAGCACCGCGCCCGCCGCCGTGGCGAGCGGGGTCAGCGCGGCGGCCAGCCGCACGGGCACCCACGCCTCGGGCTCGCAGCTCGGATCGAGCAGCACCAGGCCCCGCACGAGCGCGGGCCGCGTCCTGGCGAGCGCCTCGGCGGCGAACGCGGCCATCGAGTGCGCGAGGACGGTCACCGGCCGGCCCGCCCGCCGCGCCAGCGCCTCCATGATCGCGGTGTCGCGGCGCAGCGACGGCGGCGCGACCGCGGCCGGGCTGAGCCCGAGGCCGGGGCGGTCGAAGACGGTCACCCGGTGGCCCTCCCGGAGCAGCGCGACTGACGGCTCCCAGTCGAACCAGGCGCCGCCGAGCCCGGAGGCGAGCAGCAGCGGCGGCCCGTCCGCCGGACCCGACTCGACGACGTGCACCTGCTCGCGGCCGATGTTCACGATCTCGCCCGGACCGGCTCCCGCGCCGCCCTTCGCGCTGCTCACAGGTACGCCCCCTCTGGCGCCGCCGACGCCTCCCGCGCCTTGCGCGCCGCGTCCCGCCGGTCGGCGTACAGCGCCCACGCGATCGTCAGCAGCCCCAGGCACAGGATGCCGATCTGGACGCGCTGGACGATCCCGAGCCACTGCCCCACGTACATCGCCACCAGGGTGCCGAGCGCGGCCACCGACTCGGCGAGCGCCAGGAGCCAGCCCCAGCGGGCCAGGGCGGGCCACCAGCCGTACCGGCGGGCGGCGAGCGACAGCAGCAGCAGCGCGGCCACCCCGCAGACGATCACGGCGCTGCTGGTCACCGAGTGGAACTCGTGGGAGAACGACACGTGCTCGGAGCGTTCCCGGAGGGCGCACCAGGTCTCCAGGCTCGGCGCGCAGTCGAGGGGGAAGGACGCGTCGCCGATGGCGCACACGCCGAACAGGCCGAGGAACACCCAGCCGGCCGTGGCGAGGGGCTTGCGGGTGAGCCTGCGCAGCGTCCCGGCGGCCACGAGGATCGACAGCACGCCGGTGATGAGGTCGCCGCCGCTGTAGACGAGGTGGAACGGCTGGTCGGACGCCGAGAGCTCGCTCACGTAGCCGTTGAAGAAGTCCAGCTTGGGGCTGAGGACGTTCTCCAGCACGAAGCTGGCGTAGGTGATCGACGCGAGCCCCGCCAGGACGATCAAGCGCATGGGGACGAGACCCGGCCCGCCCCGCTGGTCAGAGTCCACCCGGCCCCCTCACGCCCGCACGGTCCCCGTGCGCCGATCGGTCCTACCCGGCCCCAGTATTTCCGAACCGGCCGGGTGCGCGTGACCTGGGTGGGTGTTAGCCGAGTATCCGCTGGCCGAAGCCTTAACGGAACCTAGGGGAGAAGTTGACGTCCCGTAGTCGTTGTACAAGTCATGGGGCGTCCACGATGATGACGAGGCGATTTGTCGGGATCGTCCTGACCTCGTCTTTGTCGGTGACGCGCAGGGGGTATCAATTCGGCATGAACACGCCCCAAAGGGTTGAATGGGGGTGTCCCGAGCACTTCTGATCACGTTCCGTGACGGCGCCCGGGGTGCGCTTCCCCCGCTGACAGCAAGGAGTACCAACACGTGACACTGGTGAACGACGCGGCTCCCGCAGTGCGATCCACCGGTCGCAAGTTCCGCGCCTTCACGGCGAAGCACCTCGACGAGCTCACCGCTCGCGCGGGGCTCACGCCCGCGCAGCGGCTCGCGACCCGGGCGGTTGCGACGGTGCTGCCGTTCCGGACGAACGCGTACGTCATCGACGAGCTCATCGACTGGTCGGCCGCGCCCGACGATCCGATCTACCGTCTCGTCTTCCCGCAGGAGGACATGCTCCCCGCCGAGGACGTCGCGCACCTGTCGGACCTGCTCCGCCGCGAGGCGCCCAAGGCCGAGATCGAGGCCGCCGCCCACGGCGTGCGGATGCGGCTGAACCCGCATCCGGCGGGCCAGATGGAGCTGAACATCCCGAGCTTCGGCGACGGCAAGATCCCCGGCATGCAGCACAAGTACGACGAGACGGTGCTGTACTTCCCCAAGCAGGGGCAGACCTGCCATGCGTACTGCACCTACTGCTTCCGCTGGGCCCAGTTCGTCGGCGAGGCCGACCTCAAGATGGCCGGGGACGAGCCCACCGCGCTCCGCGACTACCTCCTCGCGCACCCCGAGGTGACGAGCGTCCTGTTCACCGGCGGCGACGCCATGATCATGGGTGAACCGGTGCTGCGCCGCTACGTCGAGCCGCTGCTCGACCTCGACCAGCTCGAGTCCATCCGGATCGGGACCAAGTCGCTGGCGTACTGGCCGCAGAAGTTCGTCACCGACCCCGACGCCGACGCCATGCTGGGGCTGTTCGAGCAGGTCGTGGAGTCGGGCAAGAACCTGGCCTTCATGGCGCACTTCTCCCACCCGCGCGAGCTGGAACCCCTCATGGTCACCGAGGCGTGCCGCCGCATCCGCGACACCGGCGCGGTCATCCGCACCCAGGCGCCGCTGATCCGCGGGATCAACGACGACGCCGCCGTCTGGGAGACCATGTGGCGGACCCAGACCCGGATGGGCCTGGTCCCCTACTACATGTTCGTCGAGCGCGACACGGGGCCGCGGGACTACTTCGCCGTCCCCCTCGCGCGGGCGTACGAGATCTTCCGCGACGCCTACAAGAACGTCTCCGGGCTGTCCCGGACCGTCCGCGGCCCGTCCATGTCGGCCACGCCCGGCAAGGTCTGCGTGGACGGGGTCGTCGAGCTGGCGGGCCAGAAGGTCTTCGCGCTGCACTTCATCCAGTGCCGCGACGCCGACCTCGTCGGCAAGCCCTTCTTCGCGCAGTACGACCCTGAGGCGATCTGGCTGGACGAACTCAAACCCGCCTTCGCCGACCGATTCCCCTGGCAGGAGTAGCACGCCCGGTGGCGTGTTCGCCCGCCTCGGGCGAACACGCCACACCCTTCAGCGCAGGGGCCGGACGAGGCACAGGCAGGCGAGCAGCGTCGCCGCGCCGCACAGCGCCATGACGTGGCCGGGCGCCAGGACCTCGCCCAGGGCCCCCGCCATGCCGATCCCGACGGCCTGGCCGGTCATGAGCCCGCTGCCGTACAGGCCGATCGTCTGCCCCCGGATCTCCTCCGGCACCGCGTCCACGAGCCGGCGCTGGACGACCAGCTCGTAGCCGAGCCCGAACGTCCCCGCCGCCATCAGCCCGCACGCCGCCGCCAGGCCCGGCTCGAAGGCGAACAGCAGCAGCGGCGCACCGGTCAGCGCGGCCAGCGGCAGCGCGAGCCGCTCCCGCAGGTCCGGACGGATCCAGCGGCCCGCCACGAGATTGCCCGCGAGCATCCCGGCCGCCGCGGCCGACAGCAGCAGCCCGGCCGCGTCGGGGCGTCCCAGCCCTCCGGCGTACGGGACCGCGACCCCCTCCGCCCCCACCGAGAGGGAGATCGGCAGCCAGCCGGCCAGGAGCAGCCCGCGGGTCGTGCGGCGGCCCAGCAGGA
Source organism: Actinomadura sp. NPDC000600 (assembly GCF_040492135.1). Classification (NCBI taxonomy): domain Bacteria; kingdom Bacillati; phylum Actinomycetota; class Actinomycetes; order Streptosporangiales; family Thermomonosporaceae; genus Actinomadura; species Actinomadura sp. NPDC000600. The sequence continues at coordinate 386,127 of NZ_JBEUPD010000004.1, read as the reverse complement.
GCCGGTTGGTCCGCCACGTCGCCCGCGCCGCCCCCGTGGACGAGGCCCGGACCGCCGCGGGCGTGTCCGGAAGCCGGAAGCGGGCGAGGCCCGCGGCCAGGGCCGCGCCGGCGGCGGAGAGCCAGAGCGTCCCGCCCGGGGTGAGCACCGACAGCAGCAGCCCGCCCGCGGCCTGGCCGGCGATCTGCGCGCCCGCGCTGGTCATCGTGAACAGCGACCGCCCGAGCACGTAGCCGTCCCCGGGGAGCAGGGCGGGGAGCCGGGCCTGGACGCTCGCGCCGCCGACCGGGGCGAACAGCCCCACCACGACGAGCAGCGCCATGACCATCGGGAGTGGGAGCCCGCCCACCGCGAGGACGGCCGTGACCGCGAGGCGCAGCAGGTGGTAGCCGGTGAGCAGCCGCCGCGGCGGGACGCGGTCGGCGAGCGAGAGCAGCAGGGCGCCGCCGACCACGTACGGGAGCATCCCGGCGGCGAAGACGAGCGCCGCCGCGACGGGGGAGCCCGTCCGCTCGAACGTCTGCACCGAGAGTGCGATCGTCCGGACCGAGTCGCCGCCCACCTGAAGCGTCTGCAGCGAGAACAGCGTCCGGAACTCGGGGACCCCGAAGACGTCGCGGTACCGCGCGGGGGCCGCGGAAGGGGAGGTCATGGTTGGAGCGGTCATGGCGGAGACTCTGCGGCCGGCGGTCCCGTCCTGGACAATGTTTCGGGGAGGAGCGAAACATGTATCGCATCGTGGTGGGGCCCGGCGACCTCGCGGCCAGCCGGTTCGGGATCGCGCCCCTGATCGAGGTGCACAGCGCGCTCGGCGTGGTCGCCGGGCGGATGCCGGTCGGGCCGCTCGGACCCTGGGTGGAGCGCGTCCGCCCGGCGTACCGGGAGGTCGCCGGGGACCCGGCCCTGCGCGCGCTGGCCTTCCTGCGCCGCCCGCACGGGTACATGGCCGACTTCGTCGTCCCGCCGCCCGCCCGCCCGAACCTGACGGTCGCCGACCAGCTGGTGACCGTGCGGTCGACGCCGCTCGACCAGGCCCGCCGCGAGATCGCCCGCAACCTGGAGGGGCTGCCCGAGCCGGAGGCGGCCGTGCGGGAGGTGCTGGACGCGCCCGACGTCGTCGAGCGGCTCGCCGCCGGTCTGGAGCGGGCCTGGCGGGCCCTCCTGGAACCGGACTGGGCCGTGCTGCGCTCGATCCTGGAGCGCGACATCGTCCACCGCGCGGGACGCCTGGCCGCCTACGGCTGGGCGGCGGCGCTGGACGGCCTGTCCCGCCAGGTGCGCTGGCGGGACGGCGTCATCGAGGCCGACATCCACGCCGACGCCACCTACCGCCTCGGCGGCGCCGGGCTGACGTTCGTGCCCGTCGTCTTCTCCGAACTCGGCGCGGCGCTCGAACAGGACTGGCCGTACACGCTCATGTACCGGGCCCGGGGAGTGGCGGCGCTCTGGGAGAGCCGGGAGCCGCGCGACGAGGACGCCCTCGCCAAGCTGGTGGGCCGCACGCGGGCCGATCTGCTGCGCCTGCTCGCCGAGCCCGCCACCACCACGTGGCTGAGCGCCAGGCTCCGGATGAGCGTCGGGGGGATCGGCGACCACCTCGCGGTGCTGCGCGGGTGCGGGCTGGTCACGCGCGAGCGCAGCGGCCGCTCCGTCCTCTACCGCCGCACGGCCGTGGGGGACGTCCTCGCCGGAACGGACTGAGGCCGTCCCGGAGGTTCCGGGACGGCCTCGAAGGAGCGCCTGCGGCGCGGGCGGTCAGGCACGCTTCCGCCTGGTGCGGGGCAGCAGCGCGGCCGCGGCCACCAGCCACAGGAGCCCGCCGAACCGGATGGCCGGCAGCAGCGGCGCGAACCCGTCGGCCAGCAGGGCCAGCGTGGACAGCATCCCGGCGGCGGCCAGGGCCAGCCCGATCCAGGTGAGCGGGCGGGGCAGCAGCCCGGCGAGCAGCCCGGTCACCGAGACCCCGGCCACGAGCATCGCGAAGCCCGCGCCGTAGAAGGGGCCGCCGGCCAGGAACGACAGGTCGGCCAGCGCGCGGGCGAGGGCGGGGCTCGCGTCGTCGGGGAGCCGCCCGCCCGTCCAGGCGGCCATCGCGCTCAGCGCCAGCGCGACGGAGGCGAGCAGCCCGCCGGCCAGGGTGATCGCCGAGCCCGGCGCGGTGATGCCGAGCGCGCGCAGCCTGCGGTACAGGACGGCGGCCAGCAGCGCCAGCGGGATCGCCGAGGCCAGCAGCAGCCAGGAGCCCGCCTTGATCGCGGTGCCGTGCTCCTGGGCGTACCGCAGCACCTCGGCGCCCGTGGCGTCCGGATGCGGCGTGGCGCGGTTGGCGATCACGTAGCCGACGGTCAGCGCGGCGAAGGACAGGACGGGAACGAGCAGCGGCGGCCCGGACTGCGGGCGGCGGCGGGGCGGCGCGGAACGCTCCGGAGCGGAGGCGGTGGTCATGATCTCTCCTCGGTCGGTTCATCGCTATACACTCGATAATGATTACAAAATGGAACGATTGTCAAGCCGCTATCATGTACCCATGGGTATGAATGGTGGGGAGGACCGTCCCGAGGTCCCGGTGGGCGTGGCGTTCCTGCTGGCCCAGCTGGGCGCGCACGCGGCCGGCCGGTTCGCCGAGCGGGTCGCGGAGCTCGACCTGACGCCGCCGCAGGCCGGACTGCTGCGCATGCTGGCCGGCGCCCCCGGGCGCAGCCAGCGGGAACTCGCCGACCGGCTCGGCATGCCGCCGAGCCGCTTCGTCCCGTTCGCGGACGAGCTGGAGGAGCGGGGCATCATCGAGCGCCGCCGGAACCCCGAGGACCGGCGCCTCTACGCGCTCTACCTCACCGAGGAGGGGTTCGCCCTGTTGGGCAGGCTCGCGGAGGCGGGCGCCGCGCACGAGAAGGAGATGTGCCAGGCGCTGTCGGAGGACGAGCACAGGCAGGTGCAGGCGCTCTTGGAGCGCGTCGCCGAGCAGCAGGGGCTCGGCAAGGGCGTCCACCCCGGCTTCCGGCGCCTCAGGCCGGGGCGGCGAGCGGAGTGAGACGCGCGAGGCCGCCCCGGGATCCGGGGCGGCCTCGAAGGGCGGGCGGCGTCAGACGCCGTACTCGGCGACGATCGTGGCGCGCGCCAGGGTGTGGGCGGTGATGTTGAAGCCCACGACGGCGGGGGAGGTGTCCGAGCCGAGGCCGAGCGACTCCACGTCCAGCGCGTGCACGGTGAAGACGTACCGGTGCGGGTCGCCGGGCGGCGGGGCCGCGCCGCCGAACGCCTTGGTCCCGTAGTCGTTGCGGGCGTGCACGCCGACCTTGGCGTCCTCGGTGCCGGCGCCCGTGGGCAGCTCCGTGACGCTCGCGGGGATGTCGAACAGCGACCAGTGCCAGAAGCCGCTGCCGGTCGGCGCGTCCGGGTCGTAGCAGGTCACCGCGAAGCTCTTCGTCTCCGCCGGGAAACCGGACCAGCGCAGGTGCGGGGACTCGTTGCCGCCGCTGAAGCCCCAGTCGTCGAACACGTGCCGGTCCGCGAGCCGCTCGCCCTCGGCGACGTCGTCGCTGGCGACGGTGAACGAGGGGACCTCGGGCAGGTGCTCGTGCGGGAGCGGGGGCTTGCCGGCCATGGCGACCTCCTCCATCAGGATCATCGTGACATCCCATCTCTACCAGGGGTCGTCACGTTTTCACGGCTCCCATCGTGAACCCGGTGACGAAGCGGTCGAGGAAGAGGTTGAACAGGAACGCGATCGGGACCGCCGTGATGACGGTCGACGCCTGGAGCGACTGCCAGAAGAACACGTCCCCCCGGACGAGCTGCGTCGGCACGCCGGTGCTGACCACCATCTCCGGGCTCGCCGACACGAACGCCAGCGCGTACACGAACTCGCTGGACGTCAGCGTGAAGCTGAACACCACCACCGCGACGATCCCGGGGAAGACCAGCGGCAGCACGACCCGCAGGAACGCGCCGAGCCGGCTGTGGCCGTCCACCATGGCCTGCTCCTCCACGTCCTTCGGGACGGCCTTCAGGAACCCGATCAGCAGCCACACCGACACCGGAACCGTGATGGTCGGATAGACGACGATCATCGACCAGAGGGTGTCCTCCAGGTGCAGCGCCACCACGACGCGAGTCAGCGACAGGAACAGCAGCGACGGCGGCACCAGGTACACCAGGAAGATCGCGATGCCCATCGGCGTGCCCCACGGGCGGTCGAGCCGCGCGAGCGAGTACGCCGCCGGCAGCGCGAGCACCAGCGTGACCGCCACGACGACCGCCCCCACGACCAGCGTGTTCACCACGAACGTCAGGAACGGCGTGTCGGTGAACAGGAAGGTCACATGGTCGGGCGTCGCCGGCTTGTTGAAGAAGAACGGATTGCTCTCCGGGTCGTACAGGTCCTGGTTCTGCTTGAACGCGCTCACCACGCTCCACAGGAACGGCAGCGCGCACACCAGCGCCGCCAGCACCGCCGCCGCGTAGACCCCCGCCCGCGCCGCCACATGCCGCCGCGCATACCGCCGCCGCAGAACCCCCACGTCCGCGGCCAGGCCTCCCCGGCCGCCCTCGCTCAGCTGTTCACCTTGTGGGGGGCGACCCCCCACACCCCCCGGCAAGAGCCGCCGGATGACGGCACTACGCTCGCTGCGCTCGCTACGTTCCGTCATCCGTGTTCCTTGTGGGGGGCGACCCCCCACACCCCCCGGCAAGAGCCGCCGGATGACGGCACTACGCTCGCTGCGCTCGCTACGTTCCGTCATCCGGCCTCCAACCGCCGTACCGCCCGCAGGATCGCGACGGCGCCCGCGAGCAGCAGCGGGAACAGGAACAGGGCGATGGCCGCGCCCTGGCCGACGTCCCCGCCCTCGATGCCGCGGAAGTACGCCCACGACGCCAGCACGTCGGTCGAGTGCGTCGGGCCGCCCCGCGTCAGCACGTACGGGACGGTCATGTCGGTGAACGTCATGATCGCGCCGAACAGGCCGGCGACCGCGATCACCGGCAGCGTCAGCGGGATCGTCACCTCGAACATGCGCCGCCAGAACCCGGCGCCGTCGATCCGCGCGGCCTCGTCGATGTCGCGGGGGATCGCGACCAGCCCCGCCATCACGATGACCGCGGCCAGCGGCGTCAGCCGCCACGTCTGGACCGCGATCACCGACGCCATCGCGGTGCCGGGACGGCCCAGCCACACCACGTTCGCGTCGATCAGCCCGAGATGGCGCAGCACCCAGTCGACCGGCGAGTAGATCGAGTCGAGGAACCACAGCCACGAGATCGTCGACAGCGCGACCGGCGTCGTCCACGGCAGCAGCACCAGGAACCGGACGAACCACTTGCCGTGGAAGTCGGCCACCAGCACGTTGGCGAGGATCTTCCCGAACACCACGATCAGCACCATGCTGACCAGCGTGAAGACCAGCGTGTTGCGCAGCGCCCGCCAGAACACGCCGTCCGCGAAGACCTCCTGGAAGTTGCGGGTCCCGACGAGGTCGAACGAGGGGTCGCCGGTCGTCACGTCCGAGAAGGCGAACGCGACCGCCAGCAGGAACGGGACGCCGACCAGCGCGACGATGTAGACCACCGAGGGCAGCAGCATCACCCAGGCGAGGAACCCCTCGCGGTCGGCGAGGCCCGCCCTGGCCGGCGGCCTCGCGGGCGCCTCGGTCCGGGTTTCCGGGTCCGTCCGCGCCCCGGTCACGGCGTCTCCCCGACCGGCACGGGCGCCGTGCGGGTCCCGCCGGCGGCGTCGAAGAACCGCAGCCGGTCCGCCGGCACCGCGAACTCGCGGACCTCCCCGGCGGCCAGGGGCGTCCCCACGGTGGCGGGGAGCCGGGCGATCACGCGGGTCTCCTCGCCGATCCCGGTGACCGTCCCGTACACGTGGCGGTCCCCGGACAGGTACTCCATCCGCTCGACCGCCAGCGGCATCACCAGCCGCGGCCCGGACGCGACGTTCTCGGCGGGCAGCAGGTGCTCGGGACGGAACCCCACGAGCACCCCGTCGCGCCTGACGAGGTTCATCGGCGGCGACCCGATGAACGTCGCGACGAACGTGTCGGCCGGGTCGTCGTACACCTCCTGCGGCGTCCCGACCTGCCGGACGCGGCCGCGCTCCAGCACCGCGATCCGGTCGCCGAGCCCCATCGCCTCCGCCTGGTCGTGGGTGACGTAGACGGTGGTCGTCCCGACCCGCTCCTGGAAGCGCTTCAGCTCGTCCCGCGCCGTCGCGCGCATCTTCGCGTCGAGGTTGGACAGCGGCTCGTCCAGCAGGAACACCGCCGGGTCGCGGACCAGCGCGCGCGCCAGCGCCACCCGCTGCCGCTCACCGCCGGACAGCTGGCGGGGCTTGCGGCGCAGCAGCGGCTCGATGTCCAGCAGCTCGGCGGCCCATTTCGCCTTGCGCTCCCGCTCGTCGCGGGCCATGCCCTCCGCGCGGAGCGGGAAGACGATGTTGTCCAGCACCGTCTTGTGCGGGTAGAGCGCGTACGACTGGAACACCATCGCGATCTGCCGGACCCGCGGCGGGAGCCCGTTGACCACGTCGCCGCCGATCAGCACCTCGCCCTCGGTGGGCTGCTCCAGGCCCGCGATCGTGCGCAGCAGGGTCGTCTTCCCGCAGCCGGACGGTCCGAGCAGCACCAGGTACTCGCCGGGCTCCGCGGCCAGGTCGACCCCGTCCAGGGCCCGCACCACCGCGCCGCGCGACCGGCCCCGGCGGGCCCGCAGCTGCCCGTCGAAGGTCTTGACCAGCCCCTTCACCTCCACGGTGTGCACGGCGGTCAGCCGCCCACCAGGCCGCGGGCGCGCCAGTTCTTGAAGATCGCGTCGACGCGGTCAGCCGCCTCCGCGACGGCCTGCCGCGGGGACGCCTGGCCGCGGGCGGCGCGGCCGAACATCGTCGGCAGCACGTTGGTGTTGAAGACCTCGCCGATCGCCGGGTTGGACGGGCCCGGGTAGCCGATGTTCGCGCTCCACGACGTCGCCGTCTTGAGCAGCGCCAGCTTGTCCGCGGGCTTCGCGCCCCACGGGTCGTCGTCGAGCCAGCCGTTCAGCTGCGGGACGATCGCCGGCCATCCCGGCAGGTCGTACAGCTCGGAGTGGTACGACACCGAGGGGAAGTTCGCGGTGTAGTGCAGCAGGAACTCCTTGGCCGCGTCGGGGTTGCCCGCGTGCTTCGGGACGATCCACTGCTGGATCACGTGCTGCGCCGCCAGCGCCGCCTTCGGGCCGCGCAGCGCGGGGACGAAGAAGATGTCGTCGCCGATCCTGCGGTTGGTGCCCATCGCCGTCCGCCACGCCGAGATCGAGTTCACGATGTAGGACGACTTGCCGGCGATGAGCGCCTGGTTGTTGGACGCGGGCGTCCAGGAGAAGACCTCGCTGGTCTCGGCCTCCCGGAACAGCCGCGCCATGTACTCGACGGCCGCGACGGTCGCGTCCGATTCCAGGACGACCTTCTCGTGCTGGTCCTGGACGGACCCGCCGAACGACCACAGCAGCGCCCGCGCCGCCATGTTCGAGTCGGTCTCGGGGGACAGGCCGATGCCGCACGGCACCCCGGTCCGCCGCTTGATCTCCGCCGCGCCGCGCACCAGGTCGTCCCAGCTCCCGGGCCCGTTCGGCATCCCGGCCTGCCGCCACATCGACTTGCGGTAGTCGCCGGGGTCGGGCGACCAGCCGGGGCAGTAGGCGTAGAAGCGCCGGGTGTTCGGGTTGTAGCTCGACTTGCGGCACAGTTCGAGCTGCTTCCCCCACCGCCGGTTGGCCTCCTGGACGAGGTCGGTCATGTCCAGGACGGACGGCTCGTACTGCGAGAACGGGGCGATGTGCTGGATCAGGTCGTGGCCGCGGCCCGCCTGGATCTCCGACGCGGCGCGGCGGGGGACGTCCACGGTGTTGATGTGGTCGACCCGGACGTCCACGCCGACCTTCCTGCCCCAGTCGGCGAGGAATCCGTCGAACCACTTGTCGTGCCGGGGGACGAAGTGGCTCCACATCAGGATGCTGAGCGAGCCGCCCAGCTTCTTCGCGGGGGAGGTGAACACCTCCTTCGGCGCTTTCCCGGAGTCCTTCGCCTGCGGGCCGCTGGTCTCGCTGGCGCATCCCGCCAGGAGACCGGACGCGCCCGCAGCGAGGACCGTGGAGGACAGGAAGCCGCGTCTGCTGAGCCGCTCGGACATGGGGGCTCTCCTCGCCGCTGAGGGGGTCTCCCCTCGACGGTAGATCGGAGAGCCCGTCTCATCCAGCGACGATCGGGTAACTCTACGTCACTACAGTGACGTCCGTCCCAATGTGCTCACCGGCACCGTGTGCGGTTCGCGCGGCCGCGCCACTTGCCGGGCGCGCTACTTGCCGGTCGCCTCGGTGTAGGCCTCGATGACCTCATCGGGGTCGCCGTCCATGTGCATGCGGCCCTCGTCGATCCAGATGACGCGGTCGCACATCTCCTTGACCGTGTCGAGCTGGTGCGCGACCAGGAAGACCGCGCCGGCGTCCTTGCGCAGCTCGTCGATGCGGCGCTTGCTCTTGGTCCGGAACTTGGCGTCGCCGGTGGCGAGCGCCTCGTCGATCAGCAGCACGTCGTGGGTCTTGGCCGCGGCGATCGCGAACCGGAGGCGGGCGCCCATGCCGGACGAGTACGTCCGCATGGGGTACTGGATGAAGCCTTCCTTCAGTCCGGCGAAGTCGACGACCTCCTGGTACTTGGCCTTCGTCTCCGCCGGGGTCATGCCCATGGCGAGGCAGCCGAGAACGATGTTGCGCTCGCCGGTGAGGTCCTTCATCAGGGCCGCGTTCACCCCCAGCAGGGAGGGCTGGCCGTCGGTGTAGACGGCGCCCCGGTGCGGGGGCAGCAGCCCCGCGATCGCCTTCAGCAGCGTCGACTTGCCGGAGCCGTTGGTGCCGATGATGCCGACCGCCTCGCCCCGGTACGCGACGAACGACAGGCCCTTGATCGCGTGGACTTCGGTCATCGACGGGCGGTGCTTGCGGCGCAGGATGCGGGAGAACGCGCTCGCGGCGTTGCCCTTGCCGCCCGCGCCGTACACCCGGTAGACGATGTGGAGGTCGTCCACGACGACGATCGGCTCCCGGTTCGGGTCGATTTCGGCGGTCCTGCGGACCTTCGTGTCAGCCACGGCCGTATCGCTCCTCGGCACGGTAGAAGTACAGGAACCCGCCCGTCAGCATCACCCCGGCCCACGCGACCGCGTAGAGCCACAACTGCCCCGCCGAAGCGGCGTGCTGGATGCTCCCGACGAAGCCCCGGTACTGGCCTAGCAGCACGTACCGGCTCAGCTCCACGAACACGTACGCCGGATTGAACTGCATCAGCTCGGCCAGCCACGGGTAGTCGGCCAGCCTGCCGCCCGGCTTCATCATCGCCGGCAGGCAGAAGATCACGCCGGACGCGTACATCCAGACCCGCATGACGAACGGCAGCAACTGGGTGATGTCGCGGTTGAACGCCCCGAGCCGGGCCATGACCATGCTGATGCCCACGTTGAACATGAGCTGGAGCCCGAGCAGCGGTACGAGCAGCAGCATCTGGAAGCTGATCGGCTCGCCGAACGCGAACACGATCGCGAACAGCACCACCAGCGCGAGCAGCAGCTGCTGCACCTCCACGATCGCGATCGCGAAGGGCAGCGTGGCGCGCGGGAAGTGCAGGGCCCTGATCAGCGACAGGTTGTCGCCGACGGACTTGGCGCCCGACGTGACCGAGCGCTGCGTGAACCCGAACAGGAAGACACCCGTCACCAGGAAGGGGATGAAGTCGGGTACCCCGCGGCCGGTGCCCAGCAGCAGACCGAAGATCAGGTAGTAGACCCCGGCGTTGAGGAGCGGCGTCAGCAGCTGCCATACCTGGCCCAGCCGGGAGTCGGAGTACAGCGAGATGTTCTTGGCGGAGGCGAACGCCCAGATGAAGTTCCGGCGAGCCCACACATCCTGGATGTACTTGCGAAGCGGGGGGCGCGCAGCGCTCTGCCTCAGCCCGTATCGTGCGGCGTAGTCGGCCAGGGTCCCGTTCACGTGAGGAGGCTCCGCGATCGTCCCGACCGACTCGCCACCCGGGCTTCCGAGCCGTTCCGGGTGACTCATGTCGCGAAGCCTATTGCAGTCGCTGAGTCCACAGTGACGTTCGCCCGCATGTGACCCCCGATTTGAGATCTTTACGGAATCATGTCGGCCTCCCTGGGGATACCCCGGTCATGCGCGTCAACCACTCACGGCGCACTTCCGTGCCGTCACGGTCCGTCACCCGACGCCGGTCGCGGCAGGTCCAGGAGCATCGCCCCTGGCCGAACCGGGTCGCCCTCCTGCGCAAGCTCGGCCGGATGGACCGGTGGGCCTTCGACCAGGTGGCCGCGGCCCGGCTGCCCGGACTGGAGTACGTCCTGCCGCGCCTCTCGCGGTTCGCCGACCACGGTGTGCTGTGGTTCACGACGGCCGGCGTGATGGGGATCGCCGGACGGCCCCGGCTGCGGCGCGCCGCGCTGCGCGGGGCCATCGCGATCGCCGTGGCGAGCCCCGCCGTGAACATCGCCGGAAAGCAGGCGTTCCGCCGCAGGCGGCCCGTCGTGGACCTCGTCCCCCCGATCCGGATCCGGTGGAAGCTGCCGACCTCGCACGCCTTCCCCTCCGGGCACTCGGCCTCGGCCGCCGCGTTCGCGGCCGGCGTCGCGCTGGAGGCCCCGCGGGCGGTGGCCGTGCCGGTCGCGGCGACCGCCGCGGCGGTCGCGTTCTCCCGCGTCTACACCGGCGCCCACTATCCGGGCGACGTGCTGGCGGGCCTCGGGATCGGCGCCCTCGCCGGGCTCGGCACCCGGCTGGTGTGGCCCGCCCGCCCCCCGGTGGCCCGCGTGGCCCCGGCCGAGCCCGGGGACGAGGACGTCCGGATCGCCCCGGACGGGCGCGGCGTGGTGGCCGTCGTCAACCTCGGCGCGGGCCCCGTCGGCGAGGCCGAGACGGGCATCCTTCCGAAACGGGCGGAGATCGCGGTCGCGATGCTGGAGGGCGAGCTGCCCGCCGCGGAGGTGGTCAGGCTTGAGCCGGACGCGGACCTCGACAAGGCCTGCGCCGAGGCCGCCGACAGGGCCGACGTGCTGGCCGTGGTCGGCGGCGACGGCACCGTGAACGCCGCCGCGCGGGCCGCGCTGGAGCACGGCGTCCCGCTGCTCGTCGTCCCCGGCGGGACGTTCGACCACTTCTCCCGCGCGCTCGGGGTGGAGACCGCCGCCCAGGCGATCAAGGCCTACCGGGAGCGCCGGATCGGCCGCGCCGACGTCTCCTACGTCGCCCCGATGGCCGCCAAGGCGGGGGACGAGGCGGAGCAGGTCTTCCTCAACACCGCGAGCTTCGGCGCCTACACCGAGATGGTCGACCGCCGCGTCCGGCTGGAGCGGCGGATCGGGAAGTGGCCCGCGCTGGCCGTCGCCGCCGTCCGCACGCTGCGGCGCTCCGAGCCCGTCGAGCTGATGGTGGACGGCAGGCGCCGCCGCGTCTGGCTCGCGTTCGTCGGCAACTGCGTCTACGGCTCGCGGGGCGCCGCGCCCACCTGGCGCGAGCGCCTCGACGACGGGCGGCTCGACGTCCGGATGGTCACCACCCGCGGACGCGTGCCCCGCGTCCGCGCGGTCGCCGCGGTCCTCGCCGGGCACCTGCACGTCACGCCCGGGTACGGCTCGTGGCGGACGACCGGGATGGAGCTCATCTCGCCGGCCGGGGAGCTGCGGCTGGCGCGGGACGGCGAGGTGGCGTCGCTGCCGCCCGCGGTGCGGTTCGGCAAGCACCCCCGCGCCCTGCGGGTGTTCACGGTTCAGGCCCCGGCGCCCGGGTAAGGCAGGGGACGCCCGCGAAGGAGGGGATCACAAGATGACGAGCCGTGATCTGGGAGTCGCGCCCGGCGACCTCGGTGACGACGACCTGTTCCGTGAACTCGGCCACCTGTACGAGACGAGGCTGGACGCGCTGCGGCACGCCGCCGACCAGGCCTACGGCGAGCACACGCGCCGCATGAACGAACTGGAGGCCGAGTACCTGCGCCGCCGTCCCGGCCGGGAGATCGATCCCGAGCGGCTGCGCGAGGGCGCCCGCGCCCGCTGACGGCGTCCGGCGCGCCGGGGGCCCGCGCCGAGTGCCGCCCCCGGCCCGAGGTGGAGCGCCCCCGGACCCGAGTGGCAGGGTGGAGGACATGGACGGAACGTTCGAGCTCGGACCCGAGGACGGGCGGCTGCTCGTCCGGACGGGGCGCAGCGGGCTCGGCCGGCGCGCCGGGCACGACCTGGTCATCGAGGCCACGCGGTGGTCGGCGGCGGTCGAGGCGCGCGAGCCCCTGGAGGCGTCGTCGGTCGAGGTGACCGTCGGGGTGGACGGGCTGGAGGTGCGGGAGGGCACCGGCGGCGTGAAGCCGCTCACCGACCAGGACCGTGCGGAGATCGTGAAGAACCTGCGCAAGGTGCTGGACGTCCACCGGTACCCGGAGATCAGGTTCGCCTCCACCGCGATCGGCGAGGACGCCGTCGAGGGCGACCTCACGATCATGGGACGGGTCAAGCCGGTGCGGCTCACGGCGTCCCGGGACGGCGACCGGGTGCGCGGCGGCGTCACCGTCGACCAGACCCGCTGGGGCATCAAGCCGTACTCGGCGTTCTTCGGCGCGCTCCGGCTCGCCGACGAGGTCGAGGTCGAGTTCGACGTCCGCCTTCCCCGTTAGGCCCCGGTAGCCCCGGTAAGCCCTGCCCTGGCGCGGGCGCCCGCGCCCGCGTTTCCCGGTCCCTGAAGATCAAATTGCACTAGGGTGCATGATCATCGCATTCGGGTCAGTCGATCTTCAGGGGGCCGCGGTGGCGGAGCTGAGCAGGAGGGACCTCGGAAAGGCGGCGGGCCTGGTGGCCGCGCCGGCGCTGCTCGCCGGCTGCTCGGCCGGCTCCTCCGGGTCGGCCAGGACGGCGCGGGCGGCAGCGGCGGCCCGCACCTGGCGGGTGACCGGCAAGGCGCTCACCGGCCTCGGCGGGTTCGACTCGACGCTCAAGAGCTTCATGCAGGAGCGGGAGATCCCCTGCGGGCAGCTCGCCGTCGTCCGCAAGGGCAAGCTCGTCCTGTCTCGCGGTTACACCTACGCAGAGGACGGCGCGTTCACGACGCAGCCGACCTCGCCGTTCCGCATCGCCAGCATCTCCAAGCCCGTCACGGCGACGGCGGTGCTCAGGCTCGTCCAGGACGGGAAGGTCAAGCTCACCGACCGTGCGGCGACCCTGCTGGGGCTCTCCACGACGGCCGATCCCCGCCTCAAGGACGTCACCGTCCTGCGGCTGCTGCAGCACCTCGGCGGCTGGGACCGCGACATCACGCCCGACCCGATGTTCCAGGACGCGGCCATCGCCAAGGCGCTCGGCGTCGCGCTGCCGGTGTCGAAGGCGAACATCATGAAGTACGCGTCGGCGCGCGGGCTCGACCACACGCCCGGCGCGCGGTACGCCTACTCCAACTACGGCTACCTGCTGCTCGGCCGGATCATCGAGAAGGCCACCGGCAAGAAGTACGAGGACTACGTCCGGCAGACCGTGCTCGCGCCGCGCAAGATCACGCGGATGCGCCTGGGCAGGACGCTCACCAAGGCCACCGGCGAGGTCCCTTACCACTCGGGCTACACCGGGACCACCGTCTTCGACAACAGCGGCACGAAGGTGGCCTACCCGTACGGCGCGTTCAACCTGGAGAACATGGACGCGCACGGCGGCTGGCTGGCCACCGCGATGGACCTCACCCGCTTCGCGGGCGTCTACGACGGCGGGACGTCCGTGCTGACCTCGGCGTCCATCAGCCGGGCGTTCGCCAAGCCGGAGACGGGCGTCAACGCCGACGGCTGGTACTACGGCTGCGGCTGGCAGGTGCGCCCGGTGACCGGCGGCCGCAACACCTGGCACAACGGGAGCCTGCCCGGGACTTACACGCTCCTGGTCCGGCGGTACGACGGCCTGACGTGGGCGGTCCTGTTCGACCAGCGGCAGGAGGGCGACGCGGCGAACTACGGCGACATCGACTCGCTGCTGCACAAGGCCGCGAACGCGGTGAAGACGTGGCCGGCCGGCGACCTGACCTCCTCCTACTTCTAGCCGCTTTCTAGCGCGGCACCCGGCTTCTGGCGCGGGCCGCGCGGGTGTACTGGTCGTCCAGGCTGCGCGGGAACGGCATCATCCGGTGCCGGTCCCGCCAGGGCGCGAACTGGCGGACGGCGTTGAAACCCGCCGCGGTGATGATCCGCTCGACGTCCGGGCCCGGGACGCCGGCGGGATACACGTCCAGATGGGCGATGTGCGGCGGCAGGCCGTCCGGCCGCGCGGGCGACACCAGGGTCATCGGCGGACGGACCCGTTCGGCGGACGCCATGTCCTCCGCGTAGGCGACGAGCTGGAGCGTCTCCGCGTCGGGCCCGCTGTGCACGATGAGCCAACCGGCGACGTCGACCGGCTCCGACGGGGGATCGGTGAGCGCCAGGGGAGCGAACTCGTCCGAGACCGTGCGCAGGTAGGCGTCGTGAGCGGGGTCGAGTTCCTCCAGGACGTACGTGCGGTCGAAGCGGACCGGGTCGGCGGGGAGCAGGGGCCGGTAGGCGTCCCAGAGCAGGAGCCGCGCCAGATGCGTCGTGGGGACCCCGGGCGGGAGGCGGGCCAGCTCGCCCCTCAGCCCGGCCGGGAACGCGTCCACGATCACCTCGTCGGGCCGCAGGGCCGCGAGGTCGGCGGTCTCCACGACGCGCCAGCCGCCCGCCACGCGCGGGTCGGCCGCGAACGGCGACCCGGTCACGACGGTGACCGGCCCTTCCCGGCGCAGGGTGTGCAGGACGGCCCGGAGCCGCGTCAGATGCCCCAGCCCGTCACCGGCCGCGTAGCAGACGATCACCGGGTCTCGTCGAGGACGGCCAGGTAGCCGGCGGTCTCGGCGGCCGGGGTGAAGTCGCGGCGGATCCGCTCCGCGCCCGCCGCGCCGAGCTTGGCCAGCTCCTCGGCGCCCGCCCGCGCGGCCCGGTCGATCGCCGCCCGGCACGCGTGCGGGTCGCCCGCGGGGAAGGCGAACCCGATCTCGTCGTCGGCCACGTCCGCCAGCCCGCCCGCGTCCGACGCGAGCAGCGGCACGCCGAGCGCCGCCGCCTCCAGCGCCACGTTCGGCATCCCGTCGTAGAACGAGGGGAGCGCGACCAGGTCGCAGCTCGCGTAGACGGCCGGAAGGTCGTAGCGCTCCAGGAAAGGCAGGAACGAGTGCGGGACGTCGCCGTCCGCGAGCCGCTCCCGCACGGACTCCTCGACCTCGCCGACGAGCAGCAGATGGAAGTCGTCGGCGCGGCGCGACGCCGCCAGCGCCTCCAGGAAGAAGCCGACGCCCTTCTTCACCTTGAGCTGGCCGATGAGACCGATCGTCCGGCGGCCGGGGGCGACGTTCTCCTCCCGCCACGCCCTGCCGCGCTCGCGTTCGGACGGCAGCACCCGCCACTGCGCGGTGTCGACGCTGTTGGCGACGAACGCGACCGCCGCGTCCGGGACGAGCGCCCGCACCAGCGGCGCGTGCGAGCGGGCGACGACGCACACGCGGGCCGAGGCGCGCAGCGCGTCGGCCAGCACGCCGCGCCGCCGCATCGAGAAGACGCCGACGTCGATGTCGTTGCCGCGCAGCAGCGTCACGAGCGGCGCGCCGAGCAGCGCGGACAGCACGGGCGCGGCGAGCATCGCGTGCACGCCGCCGAACGCCACCACATGGGTGTAGCCGGTGAGGTTCTCGGCGGTGACGGTCGTCCACAGGCGGCGCAGCGCGTGCTCGGAGTCGTCCCCGAGCGGCGCGGTGATGAGCCGCCCGCCGTTCTCGCGCGCCACGCCCCACGGCCGCGACCGCCGGGTCAGGTGGGCGACGTCGACCTCGGCCCCGGCGCCGCGCAGTCCCCGCACGATCCGGTCGCACGACTGCGCCATGCCGCCCTGGCTCGGCGGGTAGTGCTCGGTGATCCACAGGACGCGCGGCATCAGCTGTCCACGAACCCGGTGTCCTCGTCCGGCCCCCAGTCGCCGCCGTAGGAGTAGTCGTCGCCGGGGTTGAACGCGCCCCGGTCGTACTCGTCGAACGAGGAGTACCAGTAGCCGTCGTTGTAGGCCTGCGAGCTGCTCCGGTAGTACTGGCGCCGGTACCCGCCCGCCCAGGCCGGGTCGTGCGGGTCCTGCGTCCCGTACCCCTGCGCCGCCGCGCACTCGGGGCACAGCGCGTTCGGCCCGGCGTGCGCGCCGCAGACGGGCCTGCCGCACCGCGGGCAGGCCGCCACCGCCGCCTGGCCGCAGCGCCCGAGCACGAAGAAGCCGGTGGTCACGGTGCAGCGGTTCACTTGGTCCTCCTCGCGGCCGTGCCGGGGGGCGTCCACCGGAACGGCTCGGTCGACACCTGCAGGATCCGGTCCACGAGGCCCGTGTTCGTCTGCCCGGGGAACTTCGCGCTCGCGCGGATCACCGGCCGCTTGCCCTGCTTGACCTGCACCTTCACCCAGCCGGGCGGCGGGGAGGGCGGCTGCTGGACGACCGCGTCCTTCGCCAGCCGCCGGGTGACGCGCACGAACTGCACCGTCTTCGTCTTGTGCTTCATCTTGATCTTCCCACGCACGTTCCGCTTGTTGTAGCTGCGGTTGCGCACCCGGTCGGTGACCGTCACCTCGACGACGCTGCCGTCGCGCAGCTCGGCCCGCATCCGCAGCCACGGGTCGAGCGCGTACCACTGCTTGAGCATCGAGATCGGGGGCCGCGAGGGCAGGTCCTGCTTGGGGCCGTTCTTCTCCGGGACCCGCGACCCGCGCATGTCCGCGGCCACCGACAGCACCCCGTCGGGCGGCATGTCGGCCGCCAGCACCCGCAGCAGCGGCACGAGCACGCCGGCGACCCGCTCGTGCAGCCGCCACTTGTTCCGCCGCACGTGCGCGCCGTGCTGCGCGAGGCTCTGGATCACCGGCTCCCAGTCGTCCCGCCGCAGCGAGACGGTGCAGACCTGCTCCAAGGTCAGCGTCTGGTGAAGCGGATGGAACCGCCTGATGGCGGCCTTCTGCTTACGGTAGAACATGACGAACCACCTATCGGCCCGGTGTGAGCGTGCGGTAGACCTCGGCCAGCCGGGCGCGCGAGCGCGTCCAGGTCAGGCCCTCCTCGATGTGCGTCCGGCCCCTCCGCCCCATCGCGGCGGCCTCCTCCGGGTACTCCAGCAGGATCCGGACGGCCCGGGCCAGTTCGGCCGGGCGGTCCGCCGGCACCAGCCGCCCGTGCCGCCCGTCCGCCATCAGCTCGCGGACGGCGGGCAGGTCCGAGGCGACCACCGGGACGCCCGCCGCCATCGACTCGATCACCTTCAGCGGCGCGCAGCCCTGGTCGAGGTTGCGGGCGCAGCCGGTCAGCGGCGCCACCGACACCTCGGCGTGCGCCAGCCACGCGGCGACCTCGTGGTGCGGCAGCGCGAACCGCCAGTCGACCCGCTCGGCGACGCCCAGGCGCTCGGCCAGCCGCCGCACCGGCTTCGCCCGCCGCTCCGGGACGGACGCGCAGACCACCAGCCGCAGGCCCGGCAGGTCGGCGAGCCGCGCGAAGGCGCGCATCAGCACGTCCAGGCCCTGCCAGGGCTGGAGCGCGCCGACGTAGACGAGATACCGCTCGGGCGCGTCGGCGGGACGTTCCGGCCTGTCCACGACGTCGGCGCCGTTGGGGACGAGGTGGATCCGCTCCTCCGGCACCCCCAGGCCCCGGACGGCGTCGCCGATCACCCGCGACGGCACCACGACCGCGTCGCTGCGCTCCAGGCAGTACCGCTCCAGCTCGCGGATCTTGCCGAGCGTGGCGGGTGCGGCCCAGGGCCAGGTGTGGCTCATCTCGATCGACGGCAGCCCGTTGACCTCGTACACGACCTTGTGGCGCCGACCGTCCGCGACCGCGGGCAGCGCGCTCCACGGATCGCGCACGTGGCAGACCTCCAGCGTCTCCCAGTGCGGCCGCAGGTGCGCCGCGACCCAGCCGGAGAACGCCTCGGCCCGGTCGATCAGGTTCGGGACCGCCGCGTCGAACCGCGCGACCTCCCGCGTCCCCTCCCGCTGGTAGCGCGGCAGGTCGCCGCCGCCGATCGCGGCGAGCAGCCCGCCTCCGAACCGCGCGAACAGCTCGTCGGCCATCTGCGCGATGTGCACCGCCGATCCTTTGCTGGACGGGAAGCGGTCGAACGCGACATACGCCGCGCGGTGCCTCATCGGCCCGTGCTCAACAGGTGCGTGCTCAACAGGTGCGTGCTCAACTGGTGCGTGCTCTGCAGGAGCGTGCCTCGTCGGGCCGTCGCTCATCCGACCGCGGCCTCCTCCGGCACGGCCCGCAGCCCGCGGTGCCAGGCGATCTGGTCGGCGAGCCCGTCGGCCAGGCCGGTCGCGGCCGTCCAGCCGAGCAGCTCCCGGGCGCGGGACGTGTCGGCCCAGGTGCGCGCGGCGTCCCCGGCCACGGGCGTCTCGCGCCGGATCTCCGCCGGGACGCCCAGCGCGCCGGTGAGCATCGCGATCGCGTCGTGGACCGCCACGTGCTCGGTGTGCCCCACGTTGACGGCGATGCCGGGCGGCAGGTCCTCGGCCGCCGCCGCCAGCGTGGCCGCGACCACGTCCCGCACGTGCGTGAAGCTCCGGGAGCTGCGCCCGTCCCCGAACACCGGCAGCGGGCGCCCGTCGAGCGCGGCCTCGACGAACCGGTGGAACGCCATGTCGGGCCGCTGCCGGGGCCCGTAGACCGAGAAGTACCTGAGCAGGACCGTCCGCAGCCCGCTCCGGGCGGCCAGCCGGGCGAGCCGCTCGACCTCCGCCTTGCTGACCGCGTACGGGCTGGCCGGCCGCAGCGGATCGTCCTCCCGGTTCGGCCGCCGGCCCGCCGACCCGTACACCGACGAACTGGACGCGACGACCACCTTCGGCCGCAGCCGCGGGGGCCGCCGCGCGCAGGCCGCGAGAAGCCGGCGCGTCGCCGTGACGTTGTCCCGATCGACGACCGCCTTGCCAGGCCCCCACGAGTCGCGCACCCCGGGACGTCCCGCCAGATGCACGACGACGTCCGCGGCCGCGACGGCGTCGAGATCGTCCACCGCCAGGTCGAGTTCGGCGGCGACCACCCCCGGCCCGGCCGCGACCTTCGCCCACGTCCGCCGCGCGACCGCCGGGCTCAGGGAACGCTCGGGCGCGTCGACGGCCAGCACCTCGTGCCCCGCCCCCGAGAACGCGTCGACGGCATGGCTCCCGATGAACCCCGCCGCACCAGTGACCACCACTCGCACCCGGGCACCCTATCCGGCAGGCCCCGAACCGGGACAGGGCTCTCGTCCCTGCTCACACGGGACTTACCGCCGGGACATCCCGGGTTCGGGCGGAGCCGCGGGGCGCGACCGAACGGCATGGCCGATGGAACAACCCCGAGCCTCTCTTGTCACTACTTAGAGTTATCAATTGATTGCGGAGGGGCATGAGGGTGTTGTTCAGTTCGGAAGGCTTTGGGGGGAGACTTCGTGAAACAGTCCCACAGGTTCGCAACCGTGGCGCTCGCGGCCGTCGTCGGCACGGGCCTCGCCGGCGAAGGCGCCGCGATGGCGGCGGTTCCGCCGGAGCCGACGGTCGCGTCGGCGCCCGCCGCGCCCGCCGCCCAGCAGGTCGCCATCTACCAGTACGCCACCGGCGTGGTGATCAGCCGCCACCGGCTGGCGATCCGGACGAGGCCGACCATGCGCTCCAAGCGGGTCGGCTTCCTGAGGCCGGGGCAGCGGTTCAAGATCAAGTGCTGGACGCGCGGCCAGCGGGTCCGGCACACCCGGGTCTGGTACCGCCTGGGCTACAGCAGCCCCAAGAACTACGTCTCCGGCGCCTACGTGAGGGTCATCAAGGGCCGCGTCCGCCACTGCTAGTCGGGCGGGGGCTGGGGACCGCGCGCGGTCCCCAGCCCCCTCACCCTCCGGCCCGGCCCGGCCGGAGGAGCCTGGTAGGGCCTGGTCTCGAAGTGGCCTCGGCCACGCGCGCGAACGCGCGACCTGCCCGGTTCGGCGAAGCCGGAGGCGAGCGGCGCCGGGCAGATCGCGAAGCGATGCCGCGTTCGCCCAGGCCCGGTCACGTAGCGACCCGCCAGGCGAGCGAAGTGGGCCGGGACTTCGAAACACCTCCCGGCCCGCTCAGCGGGGCCGGGCCACCCGCGACTCGTCCCAGACCGGTTCCGCGGACTCGTAGACCGTGCCGTCGGCCCCGAAGACCAGGTGGCGGTCGAAGGCGCGGGCGAACCAGCGGTCGTGGGTCACCGAGACGACCGTCCCCTCGTAGGACTCCAGGCCCTCCTGGAGGGCCTCGGCACTGGCCAGGTCGAGGTTGTCGGTCGGCTCGTCCAGCAGGAGCAGCGTGGCGCCGCCGAGCTCCAGGAGCAGGATCTGGAGCCGGGCCTGCTGGCCCCCGGAGAGCGTCTCGAAGGGCTGCTCGGCGCACACGTTGAGCTCGTAGCGGGTGAGCGCGCTCATCGCGTCGTTGCGCAGCCGCGCGTGCTCGGTCATGACGATCTCGCACGGGGTGCGCCCGGCCAGATCCGGACGGGCGTGGGTCTGCGCGAACAGCCCCGGGACCACGCGCGCGCCCAGCCGGGCCACGCCGGTGTGCGCGACGGGCCGCACCGGCGTCGCGCCGCGCGGCAGCGTCTCGGCGACGGCCGCCAGGAGGCGCAGGAAGTGCGACTTCCCGGAGCCGTTCGAGCCCAGGACGGCGACGCGCTCGCCGTACCAGACCTCGGTGTCGAACGGCTTCATCAGGCCGGTCAGTTCGAGGTTCTCGCAGACCACCGCGCGCTTGCCGGTCCTGCCGCCGCGCAGCCGCATCTTCAGGTTCTGGTCGCGGGGCGGGATCTCGGGCGGCCCGGCCTCCTCGAACTTGCGCAGCCGGGTCTGCGCCGCGCGGTAGCGGGAGGCGAAGCCGTCGTTCACCGTGGCCTTCACCCGCAGGTTGTTGACCAGCTCCTTGAGCTTGGCGTGCTCCTCGTCCCAGCGGCGGCGCAGCTCCTCCAGGCGCTCGTTGCGGTCGCGGCGGGCGGCGGCGTAGGTGGCGAAGCGGCCGCCGTGGATCCACACGCGGGACGCCTCCATGGTGACGATCCGGTCGGCCGAGCGGTCGAGCAGCTCGCGGTCGTGCGACACCAGCAGGACGGTCTTCGGCGTCTCCCGAAGCCGCTCCTCAAGCCACCGCTTGCCCGGGACGTCGAGGTAGTTGTCGGGCTCGTCCAGCAGGAGGACCTCGTCGGGGCCGCGGAGCAGGGCCTCCAGCGCGAGCCGCTTCTGCTCACCGCCCGACAGGGTGCGCACCTCGCGCCACCGGCACGAGTCGTAGGGGACGCCGAGCGCCGCGACGCAGCACGCGTCCCAGAGCACCTCGGCCTCGTAGCCGCCGGCGTCGCCCCAGCCCGCGAGGGCCGTGGCGTAGCGGAGCTGGGTGGGCTCGTCGTCGCGCTCCATCATCGCCAGCTCGGCCGCCTCCACCGCGGCCGCCGCCTCCCGCACCCGGGGCGGGGCCAGCGACAGCAGGAGGTCGTGCACGTTCGAGTCGTCCCGCACGCTGCCGATGAACTGGCGCATGACGCCGACTCCGCCGCTGTGCGCGACCGTTCCGGACTGCGGCGCCAGATCGCCCGCGATCAGCCGCAGAAGCGTCGTCTTCCCCGCGCCGTTCGGGCCCACGAGGGCGGCCGTGACGCCGTCGCCGACCCGGAAGGAGACGTCGTCGAGCAGCATCCGCCCGTCCGGCAGCACATGGCCGACGTGGCCCACCTCGACGTGTCCCATGCCGCCGAGTGTCGAGAATCCCCCGCCGCACCGTCAATCGATTATCAGTGCGGGATACCGGAGATCAGGTCACGGGCGCCCTTACGGAGTAGGTCGCCCGCCACGTACGCGCCCAGATCTTCACCTTTGCCCGGTGCCGACCACTCCTGCGCGTGGACGAACTTCGACCCGTCCCGGGTGAAGACCATACCGCGCAGACTCAGTTGCCCGTCTCGCTCCAACCTCGCGTGCCCCGCGATCGGGCTGTTGCAGTGCCCCTGCAACCCGTGAAGCATCGCGCGTTCCGCGCTCACACACTGCCGCGTCACCTTGTCGTCCAGCAGCCGCACCAGTTCCACCACGTCGGAGTCAGCGCGGCGGCAGTCGACCGCCAGCACCCCCGCGCCGATCGCCGGAAGGATGTCCAGTTCCTCACCAGGCCGCTCGATCCCCAGCCGTGCCAGGCCCGCCCGAGCCAGCACGATGGCGTCGAAGTCCTCCCCGGCGTCCAACCGTCCGAGCCGGGAGTTGACGTTGCCGCGCAGGTACTCCACCCGCAGATCAGAACGGATCTTGCCGAGCTGCGCACGCCGTCGTACGGCGGAGGTTCCCACCCGAGCCCCCGGTCCCAGGTCCGCCAGGCACTGAACCTCGCCCGCCATCGGGAACAGCATCACATCGGCGGTGTCGTCACGCTCGACGTAGGCGGCGAAGACCAGCCCCTCAGGGCGCGGCACGTCCCCCGGAACGTCCTTGAGGCAGTGCACCGCGACATCGACCGCCCCCGTCAGCAGCGCCCGGTCGATCTCCCGCATGAACGCGCCCTTGCCGCCCAGCTCGCCCAGGTCGCCTCGATGGCGGTCCCCGGACGTCTGGATGCCCACCACTTCTACCCGCACATCGACCAGCCCTTCCAACCGGGCCGCGACGCCGCGCGCCTGCATCATCGCCAGCGGAGACGTCCGCGTGCCCAGCCGAAGCGCCCCGCCGCCCCCGCCGCTCCAGGAGAACGTCCGCGACGCCGCAGCCGGCCCGGCCGGGACCAGATCCCCCACGCCCCCACACCCCCGAACTTCGCCATCCTCACCGCCGTACCCCTTACTGGACGCGCCCTATGCCTACACCTGAGCGCGCCGTTCCTCGCGCACGTCCGGGAAGGTGTCCGGAAACATCAGGTGGTCCATCAGCGCGGCCACCTGATCGGCCGCCGTCACCGCGTCGCGGCACCAGGCGAACCGGAGCCATGGGTCGCGGGAGACGTCGAAGTACGCCCACTCGCCGCCGGGTACGGCTCGCGCCGTCGCCGGCATCCACACGTTCTCCCGCCGACCACGGACGAAGAACAGCAGCATGGGCACCGACAGGGCCGAAGACTGGTCCTGGTACAGCTTCAGGCCCCGATACCCCCGGCACTCCGCCGCCACCGCCAGCCGGTCCAGATGCCACACCGCCGTGTCGCATCCCCGTAGGGTCCGCCCCCACGCCCAGACCCGCGCCAGACCCGCGCTCTTCATCGTCATCCGTGCGACTCCGTCCCAGCCCTCCGACTTCCCGCGCGCTTTCAGCACGCGATCACCGACCACACCCACTTGCCCTTCGGAGGCGTCCGGTCGACCCCGCACCGCAGCGATAACGCTTGGACTATCGGCAGGCCCCACCCTCCTGTGCCGTCGTCGTGACCGGGGTTCAGCGCCTCGGCGTCCGGTGAGACGTCCACCGGCTCCAGCGGCCGCACCGTGGGCAGTTCGTCCGAGCAGTCCCACACTCCGAGCCACATCCCGTACGGCTGCAACGTGAACCGCACCCGCATCTCCCGGTAGGCCGCGTACTGCGCGGCGTTGGCGAGCAACTCACCGGCGATCAGGTCCACGTCATCGGCCCGATGTGACAGACCCCAGTCCGCCAGCCGTGACCGCAACAGCGTCCGCACCACGCCTGCCGAGACCGGAGCCGCCAACACCCGCGTGTCCAGTGGAAGGGCCGCCGGCCCCGGCCGAGCTGTCTGATTGACCATACGATCGTCCATCGGGTCCGACCTCCTACGTCGGATCAAGGCCCCGGAGCCGGTGCGCGACCACCGGCCCGGGGCCGTTCGCGTTTCGGCTGCACTACGTACTTGAGAGGTGACAGCCTGTGTCCGTCAGGATGCACCTCTTCCGCGTCTCGTGCAATATGCTCGCGACAAACAATTTGCTTTCTGGGAGCGGATCATGCCGGGATCTCCGACCATGCGACGGCGCCGCCTTGCATCTGAGCTGCGACGCTTGCGAACCGAGGTTGGAAAGATGTCGATCACCGACGCTGCGGCGCGGCTCGGTTGGCAACAGTCCAAGCTGTCCCGGATCGAAACCCGGCAGATCGGCGTGAGCACGACCGACGTTCGCAAGCTGTTGGATCTGTACGGCGTTGACGACCCGCAGCAGGTAGCCGGACTTCTCGACATCGCACGCAAGGCGAAAGAGCGGGGTTGGTGGGAGTCCTACGGCGCGACGCTCCCCACCGAGACGCGGACCATGATCGGTATCGAGACCGAGGCCTCACTCATCTCCACCTACGAACAGGCGCTCGTGCCGGGCCTCCTGCAGACGCCGGACTACGCCCGCGCAGTGATCCGCGCTGCTCGGCCTGGGGACTCGCAGGAGATCATCCAGCAGCGGGTCGAGGTCCGCATCGCCCGTCAGGCGCTGCTCAACGAGCAGCATGGACCGCAACTCTGGGCTGTGATCAACGAGGGAGTGGTCCGCCAGATCGTCGGAAGCCCAGGGATCATGAAGGCGCAACTGGAAAGCCTCACGGAGGAGCGCGACAGGCTGAACGTAGTCGTGCAGGTCCTCCCTTTCGCCGCCGGGGAGCACCCGGCCATGGTCGGATCCTTCTCCCTCTACAGCTTCCCTGCCGAGGGAGAGACCGGAGTGGCCTACATCGAGACGATGAACGGTGCTCTGATCTTGGAGCAGGCGCACGACTTGGAGACTTACGGCGATGCCTTCGACCGCATCCGCGCGATGGCCCTGTCGCCCAGGGATTCCCGAGACCTCATCCGCTCCATCGCGGCAGATACGATCTAGCCCGCGGAAAGGAGCACATATGCGAGCAAACCCTCCGCCGCTGGACTGGCGGAAGAGCAGCCACAGTGGCGGGACTGGAAACTGCGTGGAGCTTGCCGCCCAGCACGGTAGCGGTACCGCCGTCCGAGATTCCAAGGATGCGGAAGGCCCCGTGCTGTCCTTTCGCCCTGCAGAGTGGGCTGCATTCGCCCGCGCGGTCAGAGCGGGCCTATACGACAGTCCTCGTGCCGCATGGCGCAGGAGTTCACGAAGTGGCCAGAACGGCAACTGTGTTGAGGTGTCCCGAGACGCGACGTACGTCGCCTTTCGTGACAGCAAGGCCCCAGACGCAGGGTATCTAACGCTCTCCGCCGAAAGCTTCGCTCAACTCGTCCAGCGCGCGAAGTGCGGCGAGCTGGACATCTGAGACCGCCCACCAGGCGGACCGCTCGTGCTCAGCGCATAAGCCACGATCGCTGATCGCAACATGGCGCAGGGGCTCCCCGTTGCGGCGTCAGACTTCGCCGCCGACCCTGCCGACGTTCGTGGACACCGCTAGTCGGCGACGTGGGCGAGGTCGGGGATGTGCGCGGGGGCGATCCGGGGGCGGGCGGGCGGCTGGAGGAGGAAGAGCTTCTTGTCCAGTCGCTCCATCTCCCCTCCTCGCCCGCAGATGAGCCCAGCGCAGAAGTCCACCAGCTGCCTGGCCATGTCGTCGGTCAGCTGGGTGAGATCCATGAGCACGGGGTCACCCTTGCGGAAGAAGTGCCCGACGTGGAGAACCTCGTTGTAGTCCTTGGGGCGCAGCGTTTTGATCACACCTCAAGTCTGCCTGGGCTTCCGCGTGGCGCAAGGCCGATCCGCCATCTCGCCCGGCTCCGCAGCTGTCGGTTCAACCGGTGAGCAGCGAACGGACGTGCTCCACGACGGAGGCCAGGGCGATCTTGGACGTGTCGCCGGTGGCGCGGGTGGTGACCTCGGCGACGCCCTCGGCGAGGCCGCGGCGGCCCACGGTCACGCGGAAGGGGATGCCGGTCAGCTCGGCGTCGCGGAACTTCACGCCTGCCCGCTCGGCACGGTCGTCGATCACCGCCTCGACGCCCGCCGCGGACAGGCCCGCGTAGACCTCCTCCGCCGCCGCGGCCACGTCGGCGTCGTCGGACTGCGCGATCACGACGGCGGCCTGGAACGGCGCCACCGCCGCCGGCCAGACGATGCCGCGCTCGTCGTTGTGCGTCTCGACGATCGCGGCCATCGCGCGCTCGATCCCGATGCCGTAGCTGCCCATGACCACCGGGACGGACCGGCCCCCGGCGTCCAGCACCTCGACGCCGAGCGCGCGGGAGTAGCGGTCGCCCAGCTTGAAGATGTGCCCGACCTCGATCGCCCGCAGGACCTCCAGCGCCCCGCCGCAGCGGACGCAGGCCTCGCCCTCCGCGACCTCGCGCAGGTCCGCCCAGGCGCCGACCTCGATGTCGCGGCCGACGTCGACGCCGCGCAGGTGGACGTCGTCGGTGTTGGCGCCGGTGAACATGTCGCGGCGGCCCCGCAGCGCCTCGTCCGCGATCACCGGGAGCGTCGCGCCGACCGCGCCGAGGCTGCCGGGCAGCGCGCCGAGGGCCTCCTGGATCTCGCCGGGCTCGGCGGCGCGGATCTCCGTGGCGCCCGTCGCATCCACGAGCTTCTGCTCGTTGAGCGGGTGGTCGCCGCGCAGCAGGACGAGCGTCAGCGCGCCGTCCAGGACGTATACGAGCGTCTTGATCTGCCGGTCGGCGGGCGCGCCGTAGGTCAGGAGGTCCTCGATCGTGCGGACGCCGGGGGTGTCGAAGCGCTCCGGCGCGTCCGGTCCCGGCCCGTCCTGCGCGGTGGGCAGCGCCGACGTCGCCCGCTCGATGTTCGCCGCGTAGCCGCAGGCCGGGCAGCGGACGACGAGGTCCTCGCCGACGTCGGCCGGGCACATGAACTCGGTGGAGTCCGAGCCGCCCATGGTGCCGTTGGACGCCTCGCACGCCAGCGCCGGCAGGCCGAGCCGCTCGAAGATCCGCGTGTAGGCGCCGAGGTAGGCCTCGAACGAGGCGTCCAGCCCGGCCTGGTCGGCGTCGAAGCTGTAGGCGTCCTTCATCGTGAACTCGCGGGTCCGCAGCAGGCCGCCCTTGGGGCGCGGCTCGTCCCGGAACTTCGTCTGGAACTGGTACCACTGCTGCGGCAGCTGCCGGTAGGAGCTCAGCTCGCGGGCCACCGTCGCGAAGATCTCCTCGTGCGTGAGGCCGAGGGCGTGCTCGGCGCCGCGCCGGTCGCGCAGCCGGAACAGCTCCTGGCCTATGAGATCCCAGCGGCCCGACCGCTTCCACGGCTCGGCCGGGTGCATCGCCGGCAGCAGCATCTCCTGCGCGCCGACCGCCGCCATCTCCTCGCGGACGATCTGGATGATCTTCGCTCGCACGCGGACGGCCAGCGGCAGCAGGCAGTAGTGGCCCGCCGTCAGCTGCCGGACGAACCCCGCCCGCAACAGCAGCCGGTGGCTCGGCGCCTCGGCCTCGGCGGGGTCCTCGCGAAGGGTCGGCGCGAACATCTGGGACCAGCGCATCCCGCGAGCGTAACGAAAAGGCCTGGCCAGGCCGACACGATTAACAAGCCCCCTGTCAACGGCCGTGGCAGGCCCTCGGGCCCGGAGCCTGCGCCGCTTCGGCGTCGGTCACGCCTCTACCAGCTTCACAAGGGCTTCCCGCTTGCCTGACGGGGCTTCGCGCAGCACCCGTCGAGCACGTAGGAGCGCGTCCACGTCGGCGGTGGCGGCGGCGACCTCCGCGGCGACGTAGTCGATCCTCCCGAGTCCGGCATCGGCAAGCCAGCGCGACACCTGGGCCCAGGAGTACAGCTTGACGCGGCTGCCGCGATGGACGACCGGAGCGGGGAAGCCTCCTGGGCCGCGTTCACCGGTCGTCCAGTGCCCGACGGCCGGGGCCGACCTGCCGGTCTTTTCGGCTATGTCGTCGATGGTGACCAGGTCCTCCGTGACGCCGGTCACCGACAGTCCACTGCGCTCGCTGTCGTCGATGGCGGAGAGGACCGCCTCGATGGCGTTGCGCGCCTCGCGCGAGAACAGGACGGCGCCGCTCTGCTCGTCGCCGGAGAGCTGGCCGTCGCCGCAGCGCGAGTACAGCCGCTCCGCGGCCTCTTCAAGGTCGCTGATCGGCCCGACCTCGAGCTCGAACCAGTAGGTGCTCATCAGTCCTTCTCTTCCTGCCGTGCGGCCGCCTTGGCGTCGTGCTGCCGCATCCGCCTCCGGATCTTCTGTGCCTCGTGTTCGTCGACGTCGGGAGTTCCGTTGATCGAGAAGGGAGGAGTGCAGCAGCCGGGGCCGCCAGGGCAGGATGCCCTCGCATAAGCGTGAGCCCGTCCGCTGGTGTAGGTGACCTGCCACCCGGCTTCCTCTAACTCCTTGATAGCGGCCCGTGTGTGCTTACCTGGCATGTAGCGACTGTACTACCTGTGTAGGTCTAGAATAACATTCGTGCTGGCGGCCTCCAAGGCGATAGCCGAGCGGTAAGAGAGGCGATCTGGGACGGGCGGATCGCGCGAGCGTGGTTAAGGTGCCCTGACCAACGCGGATGGTCAGTACCCTTGGGGCCGTGAGTCGAGAAGGTGTGACGCCGCAGAGCGAGGATTTCTCCGCCTGGTACAACGAGCTGGTGGTGCAGGCCCAGCTCGTCGACCGCGGACCGGTTCGCGGCACGATGGTCATCCGCCCGTACGGTTACCGGGTGTGGGAGCTGCTCCAGGCCGACCTGGACCGGCGCATCAAGGAGGCCGGGCACGACAACGCCTGCTTCCCGATGCTCATCCCGGAGTCCTACCTCAAGCGCGAGGCCGAGCACGTCGAGGGCTTCTCCCCGGAGCTGGCCGTCGTCACGCACGCCGGCGGCAAGGAGCTGGAGGAGCCGCTGATCATGCGGCCGACCTCCGAGACGGTCATCGGCGAGTACATGGCCAAGTGGATCGACTCGCACCGCGACCTGCCGCTGCTGCTCAACCAGTGGGCGAACGTCGTCCGCTGGGAGATGCGCCCCCGGATGTTCCTGCGGACCACCGAGTTCCTCTGGCAGGAGGGCCACACCGCGCACATCGACGAGGACGACGCGATGCGCGAGACGATGTGGGCGCTCGACGCCTACGCGAGCGTGGCGCGCGAACTCGCGGCGATCCCGGTCGTGGCGGGGGAGAAGACGCCCGGCGAGCGGTTCGCCGGCGCCGTCCGCACCTACACGATCGAGGCCATGATGCGCGACGGCCGGGCCCTGCAGGCCGGCACGTCCCACTACCTCGGCACCAACTTCGCCAAGGCGTTCGAGATCCAGTACCAGGACGAGGAGGGCAAGCTCACCCTCGCCCACACCACGTCCTGGGGGATGAGCACCCGCATGATCGGCGGCGTGATCATGACGCACGGCGACGACAAGGGCCTCGTGCTTCCGCCGCGGCTCGCGCCCTACCAGGTCGTCATCGTGCCGATCGGGCGCAAGGAGCAGGGCGAGCAGGCCGCCGCCGAGGCCCGCCGGCTGGGTACGGCGATCAAGTCGATGGGCATCCGGGTGCACGTCGACGACAACCGGCCGCAGCTGTCGCCCGGCTTCAAGTTCAACGAGTGGGAGATGCGCGGCGTCCCGATCCGCATCGAGCTGGGCAAGCGCGACATCGAGGGCGGCGTCGCCACCGTCGTCCGGCGGCTCCCGACCGTGGAGGGGCAGGGCAAGGAGCAGATCCCGCTCGACAAGGTGCCCGAGGTGCTGCCCGGGATGCTCGCCGACTTCCAGGCGTTCCTGCTCGCCAGGGCCGAGGCGTTCCGCGACGACAACACCGCCGTGGTGGACGACTGGGACGCGTTCGTCGCGCAGGTCGCCACCGGCTGGGCCCGCGCGTTCCACTGCGGCGAGACCGCCTGCGAGGACGACATCAAGGCCGAGACCGCCGCGACGCCGCGCGTGATCCCGGCCGACGCGCCCGAGGAGACCGGCGTCTGCGTGAAGTGCGGCCGCCCGTCCGCCTACGGCAAGCGCGTCATCTTCGGCCGCGCCTACTGAGGACGCATCCGGCCGCCCCTGCCGCGGCCGCACCCGGGCGGGTCCGTCGTGGACGGGCCCGCCCGCGGTGGGTCAGGCGTCCTGCGATGCGCGGCGCTCCGCGCGCCGCCGGGTCAGGTACGGCTGGACGAACCACGCCCACCCGCACAAGATCACGGCGACCGCGACCGTGGCGGCGGTGGCGGCCGCCTTGTCCGACAGGGCCTGGACGACGAGCGTGGTCGCCGCGGTCATCGAGACGCCGAGCGCGAAGGCGCCGGCGATCCCGAACCGGTTGGCGCGCCGGATCAGCAGCGCCTTCTGCCCCAGTTGGAACAGGATCCGATGCTGGAAGACAGGGGCGATGAAGCAGACCGACGCGACCCCCGCCCCGAACAGCGCGACGTAGAACAGCGCCTTCCCCAGGTCGCCGACCTTCGTGTCGAAGGTCGCGGAGAACGGGACGGTCAGCAGGAACGCGAACAGCACCTGCACGCCGGTGGTCGCCACCCGGAAGCCCTGGAGGAGCTCCATCAGCTGCCGGTCCAGCCGCTCGTGCTCGGTCTCGTTGCGGGGCTTGTCTGAGGGGTCCACGCTCATGGAGGCCGTTTACCCCGGCAAAACGCCCATCAGTCGCGCGCCTTGAAACGTTCTAGTCGAGCGTGGGCGGTTCGACGCGCAGGGCGAGCATGGACACGTCGTCGCGCAGGTCGCTGTCGCAGTAGTCGAGCAGAGCCCGCTCCACACCCGCGAGCATCTCCTCCGGGGGCTTGCCCGCGTGCCCGGCGAGCGCCTCGAGCAGGCGCTCCTGCCCGAACTCCTGCCGCGCCATGTCGCACGCCTCGAGGACCCCGTCCGAATGCAGGATCAGCGTGTCTCCGACGGACAGGTCGATCGTGTCGAGCCCGGCCTCGAAGTCCTCGAACAGGCCGAGCGGGACGCCGCCGCGCGACGCCGACCTGATCACCCCGTCGGCGCGGACCACGATCGCCGGCGGATGGCCCGCGGTGCCGAGCGACACGATGATCCGCTCGGTCTCCAGCGTCAGGCTCGCCATCACGGCGGTGACGAACCGGTCCTCGTCCAGCAGGGCCTCGTTGACGATCCCGAGGACGTCGGCAGGCCGCGCCTTCCACCGCGACGCGAGCCGGACGCAGTGCCGGGCCGTCGCCGTCACTGCCGCCGCGTCCTCGCCCTTGCCGCACACGTCGCCGAGGACCAGCCCCCACCCGTTCTCGGTGCGGAAGACGTCGTAGAAGTCGCCGCCCACCTCCGAGCCGTGCGTGGACGTCAGGTACCGCGCGGCGACGCTCACCCCGGGGATGGACGGGAGCGACTTCGGCAGCAGCCCCGCCTGCAGCGTGTCCGCCACCTCCGCGCGGCGCCGGTAGAGCCGCGCGGCCCGGATCACCAGGGCCAGGTAGCGGCCGAGCCGCTGCACGACGCCGAGGTCCATGAGGTCGAACGGGCCGTACTCGCCGCTGGCCGCCAGCGTGATCGCGCCGATGGCGCGGTCCCCGTCCTCGATGGGGACGCTGAGGACCGAGGTGACCCCGATCTTGCCGCAGACGGGCAGCCCGTCGGGGCACATGCCGAGCACGTCGAGGTTCTCGACGTGCGGGCGGAGCGCGCTCTGCCGGGTGACGAACACGTTGTGGGGGAGGGTGTCCTCGGTGGGGTCGACCTCTTCGAGCATCCGCGCGGCCTCGACGGACCGCTCGTCCTCCGGCCCCATGACGACCTGCCGGCGCAGCGCCGGCGCCGCGCCGCCCTGCGCGGCCGCGGACGGGTTGCCGTTGGCCGGGGCGGTCAGGTCGATGAACGCCCAGTCCGCCAGTTCGGCGGCCAGCAGCCGGGCGCACCTCCGCACGGCCACCGTCTCGTTGAAGACCGGCTCGTCGAGCAGCAGCTCGCTGGCGGTGGCGAGGACGTCCATCCGGTGCACGATCGTGGCCACGGCCTCGTCGTCGCCCGGCCCACCCTCGGCGGCCCGCGCCCGCGGGGCGCCCGCGGCCTGGCCCTTGGACGGCTCGGTCGCGCCGTCGTCGGCGGGCGTGGTCGTCGGCCCGGCGGCCACCACGATCATCGGGTCGGGCTCGCCGCGGATCCACACCCGCGCGAAGGTCAGCACGGCGTCGATCGGGTGGTCGCGGCCGAGGAACCGGACGCCGACCCGTCGGCGCCGTCCCGTCCGGATCGCCGCCGCGAGCTGCGACCGGACGGCCGCCCGGGTCGCCATGTCGCAGAACGCCGTGAACTGCTTGCCCGACACGTATCCCGACGAGGTGCCGAGCAGTGCGGCCGCCTGCCGGTTGACGCGGCGGACGTTCGTCGTCCGGTCGAGCAGGAACAGCGGGACGGGGGCGTCCTGGAAGACCGTGCGCAGCACCCTGCGCTCGTTCTCGGCGGCGGCCGACCCGCCCTGCTCGCCGGTCTGCTCGCCGCCCATCGTGCGCAGCACGGTCAGCGCCAGCTCCAGCTCGACCAGCGCGGCGTCCAGCGTGGCGCGCAGGTCGGGCTCGGGCACGCCGGCGGCCTGGCGCAGCTCGCCGATGCGCCCTTCGAGGTCCGAGATCTCCCGCAGCAGGGACTCGGGCTCGAGCTGGTCGGGCTGATCGTGCATCTGGTCTCCTTTCGTCCGCGTCACCACGGTGGAACCAGGGCGGCTCCCGCCCTTGCCGGGCCGGACGCCGATCTACGGGGCCGCTCTGCGCAGCCTATGCTCCGCCCGCGCACCTAGGGCAGGCCCTGGTGACCGACGATACGCTGCGCGAGAGCGGTGAGCTTAACGTGGCGGGTCTGCGAGATCCGGCGCATCTCGGCGAACGCCTCGTCGGCGTCGCAGCCGAGCGCGTGCATGAGGATCCCCTTCGCCTGGTCGACCACGGCGCGGGCCTCGACGGCGGCCTGGAGCTGGACGGCGGTGCGGTGCACGTCGTCGTACTGCTGGCTGTTCGAGACGGCCGCGGTGCCCTGGGCGACCAGCAGCGACGCGATCGCGTGCCGCCCGTGCCCGAGGGCCTTCGGCGTCACCCCGTAAAGCGTGAGCGTGACCAGGACCCGCGGGCTCAGGTGCGGGGTCGTGGCGAAGCAGCGCACCCCGCGGCGCAGCATGTCCGACATGGCGTCGGGCCAGCGGGTCTCGGCGAGGATGTCGTCGGAGCTGAGCGGCCGCCGGCCGGCCACCACGTCGAAGAGCGGCCCGCGGCCGCGGGTCAGCTGCCGGTCGGTCACCTCGGCGAGGTCGGGATGGCTGGCCGCGGCGGCCAGCGGCTCGGGCCGGCTCTCCTCCGGCGCGTCGGGCGGGCCGGGCGTGGCGGAGCCCGCGTCGCCGCGGGTGCTCGGGAGCGCCCAGCGCACGCTCGCGGCGCCCGCGCACCCGGGCACGGCGCGCGACGCGAGCTCGGTCACCCGGTGCAGGGTGCCCACGTCGGAGGACTCCCCGACCATGCCCAGGCGAGCGATCTCCAGCGCGAGCTGGTCGGTCAGGACCGGTTCGGTGGCCGTCACCCCTCCGAGATTAGCCTGCCCAGAGGGATGCGCAGGCGGGGCCTGCACGGCCGCATGACCCTGGTGTTTCACGGGGGGAGTCCTAGTTGTTCGGCGGCGCCTTGCTGATCTCGGGGAGCGGACCGCCGTCTCCGTTCGCCAGGGCGAGGTCTCCCATGCACACGATGCCGACGGGGTGCTGCTCGGCGTCCACGACAGGGAGGCGCCGGACGGCGTGCTCGCTCATCAGCCGCGCGACCGTGTCGGTGTCGTCCTCGGGATGGACGGTGGTCAGCTCCGCCGTGCACACGTCGCCGAGCGGGGTGAGCGAGGTGTCGCGGCTCTCCGCCACCGCGCGGATCACGATGTCACGGTCGGTCACCAGGCCGCAGAGCCGTCCCGCGTACGTGACCAGCACGTCGCCGATCCCCTCGTCGCGCATGATGCGAGCCGCCTCATAGAGCGTCGCGTCGAGCGGCAACGACTGCGGAGCCGCAGTCATCACGTCGCTGACCCTTGATGGCATGGCACGCACATCCTCCCGATTCGCCAACGGCTCGCGTGGCCGTGTGTGCGCGCCTTACCCAAGGTCGGCAACCCTATTCGGGCGGTTCGCGAAACGGCCGCCCACCTGCGCCGATCAGAACGCGAAGACGGTACCCGTGCGCGACCACATGACGCAGTCGTTGCCGTACTCGGCCCGGAAGCGTGCGGGTCTGCCCTTCCACCGCCCCTCGGCGCGGACGACGACGGGCGAGTGGACGGCGGTGCACATCCGGCCGTCCGGCCGGTGCTCGAACTTCCCGCCGGACCCGTCCAGCTCCAGGCAGGCCCGCGCCGCCTCGGGATGCCCGCCCCCGGGCGGGTCGCAACGGAGCGTGACGGCCCTCGTTCCCGACGTGGCCTCACCCGGATGCGTGACGGAAAGCCGCAGCGACGTCCCGGGCTCGGCGAACGCGGCGGGCTCGGAATGCGCGGCGGGCATCAAGGCGATCACCGCCCCGAGGACGACCCCGGTGACAAGGTTCGACATACGCGACTCCCGACATTCCAAGGGACGTCGCACACGGTATCTGCCCAACGACAGAACGTGCATGAAAAGCGAACAACCTGTGTCCGTGGCGCCACCCGCACCGCCTTCAAGGGCACGGACCTCAGTCACGCCCAACCCCGCAACTACCTCAAGGGCTGCGATCGCGTCCGAAGGCAGGTTCGAGCGTGCGAGAACCTGATCGCGCAGCGAGCCGCCAAGGCGAGTCGGAGCGATGCCAGCGATCGCCGCAGTGCCCGACGATGGAGGGCCGCTAGGCCCGAAGGAGGAGAGCACTGCAATAAGCACAGCAGGGCCGCCAGGCCCGAAGGAGGAGAAAGGCGCCTACTACGCGGCGAGGACGTGCTCTGAGAGGGAGGCGCGGAGCTGCTTGCGGCCGCGGTGGAGGCGGGACATTACGGTGCCGATGGGGGTGCCCATCATGTCGGCGATCTCCTTGTAGGGGTAGCCCTCGACGTCAGCGAGGTAGACGGCGTCCCGGAAGTCCTTGGGGAGGGCGCGCAGGGCGGCGACCACCTCGGAGTCGGGGATGCGGTCGAGGGCCTCGGACTCGGCGGACCGGAAGCCGGACGCGTGCGCCTCGGCCTGCGCGAGCTGCCACTCCTCCAGCTCCTCGGAGCCGGCGCGCTGGGGCTCGCGCTGCTTCTTGCGGTAGGTGTTGATGAAGTTGTTGGTGAGGATGCGGTGCAGCCACGCCTTGAGGTTCGTGCCTTCCTGGAACTGGTGGAAGTTCACGTAGGCCTTGGCCAGGGTCTCCTGGACGAGGTCCTCGGCGTCGGCGCTGTTGCGGGTCATGCGGACGGCGCTCATGTAGAGCGGGTCGGCAAGCGGCAGGACGTCGCGCTCGTAGCGGCGCTCAGTGGCGGTGCCGTCGGCGTCGCGGCCGTTGTCGCCCTTGGCGTTGCGGTGGACGGGCGTGGTGACAGCGGTCATCGTCGCTCCCCGTGGTAGTGCCCCGGTGAAGGGCCGGTTGCATGGCGCGTGGTCGGGGGCACGCGCGGACCGGGCGGACTGACCGCCCCCCGTCAAGTGGTACGTGCCACCGTTCCCGGCGGGTTCGGTGATGCCTCGGCCTCGCATGGAGGGTGGACCGAGGGTTCGGCGCGCTTCGGCGATGCCAGAGCGACCCCGTTCCCGGGACGTCGCGGGCGTGCCCTTCGGGCGCTTCCCATCCGCCGGTGGGTCTTCCTGCCATGTAAGACGCATGGAACGGGCCAAAAGGTTGCCATGTCTGACGTGGCGTCCATCACACCGGGCGGCGAGTTGGACGAAGCGGTCTGATCACCCGGTATAGAGCCGGACCCGTCGGTCCTGGGCGCACCGCGCGGGGCGCGCAGCCGTCCGCTGGGTAAAAGCGGCCTCTAGGGCGATGGTTCGTCATGCCTGCTTCCGGTCAGGAGGCGGCGAGGTGGCCCGCCAGGACGGCCTCGACCAGCGCGGCGGCGAACTCCTCCGGAGCGGCCGGGAGCCCGGCGCCCGCCGCGACCGTCTCCGGGCCCGCCAGCCGGGTCAGGAAGGCGTGCTGCTGGCAGCCTCCCAGCAGCGCCGCGGCGATGAACGGGAGAGGCGCGCCGTCCGCCAGCCGCCCGGCCTTCCGCTCGGCCTCCAGGTACCCGATGAGGGCGGCGTGGCCCATCACCGGACCCGCCGTCGGCCCGCCGGGCGGCCCCGCCGGAGGACCGCCGGGCGCTCCGGGAGGCGGCGGCTCGCCGTTCCGGGGGGCCCTGGTCCGGGCCCGCGCCTTGGCGGCGGCCTCCTGCTGCGCCTTCACGGGGCCGTTGTCCCGCAGCCAGGCGATCAGCTCCGGATCGGCCAGGACGGGCCCGGTCATCGGCAGCAGCTCGCCGTAGAAGCGGACCATCTCGGTCGCCAGGCGGGTGAGGTTCTCCTCCACCGTGTCCTGCCCGACGGACCCGAGCAGCCCCGCCATCGCGGCGCGCGCCGTCCCGGTCACCTCGGCCAGGGCCGCCGCGAACAGCGCCGTCTTGTTCGCGAAGTGGTTGTAGAGGCTGCCCTCGGACACGCCCGCGGTCCGCGCGATCTCCTTGGTCGTCGCGGCCGTGATGCCGCGCGCCTGGATCACCGTGACCGCCGCCGCCAGGATCCGCTCCCGCATCGGCTCCGTCCGTGCCGCCAACCGCGTCCCACCTCGCCTTCCCGGTGGACGTTAGCACGCCGGCACCGAATGAGTGAGTGCTCACCCGGAGGTTTTCCGCCGTTCCCGAGCGAACCGCCCTCACACCATGTAGCTTCGCCCTTACCGCGTGTTGCCGGGCAGCTTCGAGCGGCGTCCGCTCGGGGGAGGGGGACCGCATGGTGATCGCGGATCTGCTGGGCGTCACGAGGATGACGGCCGTGATGGTGAACGACCGCGGCCGCATCAGCCACTGGGACGATATCGCCGCCGACCTGTTCGGCGCCGCGCGGCCGCAGGCCCTCGGCCGCCCGCCCGGCGATCTCCTCCGGCTGCCCCGCGAGCACCGCGGCGCCTTCGAGCCGGAGGCCTTCGGGCACGTCTGGTGCGGCGCCTGCACCCTGCCCCGCGCCGACAACGGGGAGCCGGCCGAGATCGGCTGGTGGGTCTACCCCATCGACGGGGCCCCGGGCGACCACGGCGTCAGGGTCCTCGCGCTCGCCGCCGACCTGCGCAGCCTGCGCCGCGACGGGATCGGCATCACCGTCGGCGACCTGCTGCTCGCCCCGCCCGCCGGGCCCGGCCCGTCCGACGGCGCCGCCCGCCGCCCGGCCACCGTCCGGCTGCTGCGGGTCGAGCCGACGCTCGCCGGCCCGTCCCCTGACGGGCCCGACCCGTTCGCGGCCCCGTTCGCCGACCGCCTCGCCGAACTGCTGCCCGCGCTCGACCCGGCCGAGTTCGGGACGATCGCCTCGCAGGTGCTCGCCCTCGGCTGCCCGGCGGTGTCGCTGGGCCTGACCCTCCGGCTGCCCCTCGTCCCGCAGACCAGGGCCGCCCCGGCCGCCGCGCCGACCGTCCCGCTGCCCCGGCCGGCGCCGCGCACGCCGGCGGCCCTCCCGCCGCGCGCCCGGCGGGGCTTCCCCCACGCGATGGAGCCGCTCGCCTTCCTCGGCGCGGCCGGCGAGCAGATCGGCAGCTCGCTCGACCACCTGCAGGCAGCCCGGACGCTCGCCGAGGTCCTCGTGCCGCGGCTCGCCGACTTCGCCGCCGTCGAACTGCTCGAAAGCGTCGTCGCCGACTCCGCGCCGCCCGCGGACGAGGTCGACGAGACCACGCCCATGCGGCGCGTCGCCGTCGCGCACAACGACGAGCCCGGACGCTGGGACGACGCCGTCCCCGAGGACGAGCCGCTCTCCCTGCCGTCCTGCACCCCGTTCGTCCAGGCCATGCGCACCGGGCGGCCCGTGCACATCCCGCGCGTCGACGAGGGGCAGGCCGCCCGGCTCGCCGCCGCGTTCGGCGCCGGCGACCCGCGGCCGCTGTTCGCCGGGCGCGCGCTGCTGGTCGTCCCGCTGATCGCGCGGGGCCGGGTGCTCGGCACGTTCATGCTGCTCCGCAAGAAGGACCGGCACGCGTTCGACCAGCTCGACCTCGCCATGGTCGACGAGCTCGCCCGGCGCGCCGCGCTCTGCGTCGACAACGGGCGGCTGTACCGGCGCGAGGTCCAGGTCGCCGAGGAGCTGCAGCGCAGCATGCTCCCCGACGACCCGCCCGACGTCGCCGGGGCGCGCGTCCGCTACCGCTACCGGCCCGCCGGGCAGGCCGCGCAGGTCGGCGGCGACTGGTTCGACGCCATCCCGCTGCCCGGCTGCCGGCTCGGCCTCGTCGTCGGCGACGTGATGGGGCACGGCCTCACCTCCGCCGCGATCATGGGCCAGCTGCGCACCGCCGTCCGCACCCTCGCCGCCGAGGACATGCGGCCCGACCGGGTGCTGCGCCAGCTCGACGGCCTCGCCCGCCGCCTCGGCGAGGACTACCTCGCCACCTGCCTGTTCGCCGTCTACGACCCGGTCGAGCGGCGGTGCACGGTCGCCAACGCCGGGCACGTCCCGCCCGTCCTCGTCGCGGCGGACGGGGAGAGCCGCGTGCTGCCCGTCCCGCCCGGCGTGCCCGTCGGCGTCGGCGGCGAGCCGTTCGAGACGACGGAGTTCAAGGTCGAGGACGGGTCCCAGCTCGTGCTGTGCACCGACGGCCTCCTGGAACGCCGCGACCGCGACATCGACGCGGGCCTGGAGGAGCTGCGCGCCCGGCTGGCCGAGGCGTCCGGAGACCTCGACCGCACCTGCGACGACCTGCTCGACGGCCTCGCCGCCCCCACCCCCGCCGACGACATCGCCATCGTCGCGGTCGGGTTCGACGGCATTCCCCTCGACGACGTCGTCACCTGGGAGCTCGAACCCGTGCCCGGGAGCGTCCCGTGGATCCGCGCGCAGGTCGGCGTCCGGCTCGCCGGCTGGGGCCTGGACGACCTCGCCGACACCGCCCGCCTGCTCGTCAGCGAACTCGTCACCAACGCCCTCGTCCACGGCGCCGGGTCGGTCGGCCTCCGGCTGATCAAGGGACGCACGCTGCTCTGCGAGGTCCACGACGACGGCGCCGACATGCCCCACCTGCGCCACACCGACGCCACCGACGAGTCCGGCCGCGGCCTCCAACTCGTCGGCCACCTCTCCACCCGCTGGGGCACCCACCGCACCGAGGGCGGCAAGGTCGTCTGGTTCGAACAACGAGTCCCACCCCGCTGAAGCCGCCACCCCAAGGGAGCGGGTCGCGGGTTTGGGAGGTAAGTGTCCCGTTCGCGCCAGATACTTTCCAACGTCCGCTTCGTTCTGATCGAAGGTGTCGCCGTTCGTCGAGGCCCACCGGGGGACGATTTGGGTGAGAAGCTGACGCTGCCGGTACCCGAGACGCTCTACGGCACCTATGCCGTGGCGCTCGCCGAGCCGATCCGCGACCCGGCGGCGCTCGCCCTGGAGGAGGTGGCGCGGCGCACCTCGCCGCCCCTGCGCGACCTCGTCCTCGGCATGCTCGGCAGCCCCATGCTCACCCTCGACCAGCGCCCGGCGGAAGACTTCCCGCCGCTGCCCGCCGACTTGCTCGCCGCGTACGGCGGCGCGCCGTCCGAGGTGGATACCGTCGCCGCCGCGGCGCACGTCCTCGCCGTCCGCGCCGCGTACCGGCCGGGGCACCCGCCCGCGCACGAGTGGGCCGCCCGCGCCGTCGCGGGCGCGGTCGGCGCCGCCGCGTCCGCCCCGGTGGTCGACGTCTTCACGCCGCAGGTCCTCACGCGGGACCGGCTGTTCCGCTCCCTTCCGGGGCCGGACGGCACCGTCCGGCTCACCGACTGGATGCTCCTCCCGCACACCACCGGCCGTGACGGCGCGTACATCACCACCAAGGGGCTCGCCAGGTTCGGCCTCCCCGAGCTCCAGACCGAGGACGTCCCGCCGAGCCTCCTCGAACCCTGGGGCCGCCTGCTGAACGGTCTCGCCCACCACGTGCTCGACCTCTGGCTGGACGAGCTCCCCGCCGGCGAGCAGCCCCTCGTCGTCGAGGTCCCCGAGGTCGTCTCCGTGGGCCTGCGGGACATCGCCGCCGCTCAGGGCGCCGACGAGCCCGCGCGGCGCGAGGTGGAGGTGCGGCTGCGCCACGACCCGTCCCCGGACCCCGTCCTCACCGTGCTGCCCGCCGAGGACGGCCCGGACCGCCTCCGATCCCTGTGCACCGCGCTGTTCGGTCCCGGATGAGCTTGCCGATGATCTTGATCTCGGCGCAGGATCGACATCGTGAGATTCGGCCCGCGCGACCGTCGCACCCCTCAGCCCGAAGACCCCGGACCCGAGGAGGCCGGCCCCGAGCCCGCACCCCGTCCAGGCCCCTACCCCGAAGACGTCCACGTGGCGGGCAAGCGGATCGCCCCGGAGCCCGCCCCGGACCCGGCCCCGGAGGAGCCGGCGGAGCCGCCGTCCGACTGGGTCCCCGTCCAGCCGCCGCCGGAACCCGCGAACGAGCCCTGGACCCCCCACGCGCCGGCGGTGCCGCCCCCGGCCCCGCCGCCCGCCGAGACACCGGCGCCCCATGACGACCCGCTGTGGACACCGCGCGACACGCCTCCCGGTTTCGGCCTGGGTGAGACCTCGCCGGGCGAGTCCTGGACGCCCCAGGAGCCCGGGCCCGCCCCCACGGGGCGGCACGCGCGAAGTGACGACGAGCCGTTCCTGCCGGGGAAGGGGCTCTCCGCCGAGCCGCCCTCGGTGACCGCGCCGGACATCCCCGTCCAGCAGTGGGAACCGCCGCAGCGGCCCGGGCCCATGGCCGACCCCGAGCGGCGCAGGGCCCTGGCGGACGCGTTCGTGGCGGAGTTCGCGGGCAGCCCCACGTGGCGGGCGACGCTGGCCGTGCTGGAGAGCGCGTTCCCCGGCCTCGGGATGGCGTCGACGCTCTCCCGCCGCACCGACGAGCTGTGGCAGACCATGGACGCCCTCGACCGGACGGCCGCGGCCAAGCTCGGAGTCCCGGCGTGGT
Source organism: Actinomadura sp. NPDC000600 (assembly GCF_040492135.1). Taxonomy (NCBI): domain Bacteria; kingdom Bacillati; phylum Actinomycetota; class Actinomycetes; order Streptosporangiales; family Thermomonosporaceae; genus Actinomadura; species Actinomadura sp. NPDC000600. Next base: position 345,174 of record NZ_JBEUPD010000004.1, on the reverse strand, counting down.
TGGACGACGCCGGCATCGTGCTCGACCTCAGCGCCCGCCTGGGCGTGCGGGCGGTGTGGCCCCCGGCGCCCGGGCTGACGCGCCCGCCGCGCGCCTCCAGGCCGTACGCGGGGGCGTTCGTGATCGACACGCTGGACCCGCTGCGCTACCACCGCGCGGTCGGCGGCCCGCGGGCGCCGCGCGACCTGCCGGGGGAGGGCGCGCTGCCGTCCCCGTCCCCGTCCGAGGACGACGACAGCGGCGTCGTCATCGTCGCGAACCTGACGTCGGCGGGCGTGCGCGTGCTCGACTCGGTGGCGCTCTGGCGCTATGCGGGCCGGGTCGTCACGGGCACGGTGCGCGAGGCGGGCCGCCCCGAGACGCGGATCCGGGCGCGGCGCGCGCTGCGGGCCCTGCGGCGCGTGGTCGTCGTCGACCCGGACCTCGGGCTGGGGCTGTGCCTCCAGATCGACGCGGCGCGGGTCCCGCGGTGCCTGCTGGCGTTCAGGGTGGACCGGACGGACGGGGCGCCCCGGTTCGTCCGCCCCTGATCACTCGTCCGAACGCAGCCAGGTGAGGTCGCGCTGCCGGTCGGCGGGCAGTCCGCGGATGTGCTCGACGAGCCGCCACGGCTCGGTCGGCGGCTCGCCCTCGTCCGGCAGCACGCCGCAGAGCACCGCGCTCTGCGTGCTGACCACGGCGAACGACCCGAACCGCGCGACGCCGCCGCCGCGCAGCGAGGCCAGCTCGGTGAGCAGCACCGTCACCGCGGCGCCGTCCTTCGGGTCGAACAGGCCGCGCACGTAGGAGAACAGGTCCTCGGCCAGGACGTCGGGGCGCCGCCCGGACATCCGGTAGACGGTGCCCCAGTAGGTGCCGGTGGCCTGCGCCGACCGCTGGTCGCGCACCCGGATGCGCAGCCCGCACTCGGCGGCGCACTGCTCGTAGGCCTCCGCGAGCAGCGCCTCGCTCTCGCCCTCCTCGCTCAGCAGCACCCCGGTGACCACGCCCTCTTCCCGGTCGAGCCGGTCGAGCATCTCGCGGTGCAGTTCCTGGACGTCCTGCTCCACCGCGTCGAGCGTCCGCGCCAGCGCGCGGTGCGAGTCGCGGTCGAGGTCGACGCCCGCCAGCTCGTCGGACAGGTCGCCGAACTGCTTCTCCAGCCGCTCCACCCGCCCGTTGACGGACTCCAGCCGCTCCTCGATGTCGGAGGGCGCCTCGGCCTGCGGCGGCGGGATCGGAATGCCGACCGGCTCGGTCGCCTCGTCGACCACCCGTTTGAGCACGTCGTGGTCCCGCGCGAGCTCGGTCAGCTGTTTCCGCAGGTTCCGCAATTCCGCCTGGGCTTGCGGCAACCGCTTGTCGGACGCCAGGTAGAGCTCGCGCCCGGCGATCGCGAGGCAGAGCAGAACCAGGATCACGGTGGTCATGTGACTCCTCGGGAAGCAGGCTGCGCGCTCACGACGATAACCACCCCCGGCCGGATTGGCCGAGTGCGCAGCGGATCCCGTCCGAAACGCCCCTTTTTCCTTTACCCCACCGTCCCCCCGGCTACCCCCCAAGATCACCCGAACAACGCCCAGAACCAAAATCCCGGCCGCCCCCTAGCAAAAGCCGCCACCCCACCTTTCCTCACGCGTACCCACGGGCCGCCAGCGGCGGGAAGCCATCCAAGAAGCCCGGTCGCGCCCCCGCCGGAGGCCACCCCCGCCCACGCCCCGACACCCCCTCACCCCCAACCCGCCCGACCGTCCCCGAACGCGGGACCCGGCACGGCGAGCGACGGCCGGGTAATGCAGCCGCGTCCACCGCGTCGGCCGGGCCTGCTCCGCCGGGTCCGCCGAGCCGACCGGGGTCGGCCGAGTTCGCTGCGCCCGCCTGGTCTGCCGGGGTCCGCCGCGCACGACCTGGCGCTGCCTCACGCTCAAGCAGGCCGGCGGTCGCCGAACGCGGGGCCCGGTATGGCGAGCGGCGGCCGGGTCATGCCGCCGGGTCCGCCGGGTCCGCTGGGTCCATCGGGTCCGCCGGGTTGGGCGGGGGGTCAGCCGAGTTGCTCGGCCAAGGCGACGATGATTCCTTCGGGGCCGCGGAGGTAGCAGAGCCGGTAACTGTCCTCGAACCGTGCCACTTCGCCGAGGAGTTCGGCGCCGTGGGTGCGCAGCCGGGCGATGGTGTCGTCGATGTCGTCGACGGCGAACATGACACGGTGCAGGCCCAGCGTGTTGGGCGGCGGGTTCTGCGCCCCGCCGCCGACCGGCGCGGGGGCGTGGTACTTCGTCAGTTCCAGCTTGCCGTGGCCGTCCGGGATCCGCATCATCGCGATCTCGCTGCGGAGCCCGTCGAGCCCGACGGTGCGGTCCGCCCAAAGGCCTTCGATCGGCGCCTTGACCTCCACTTCCATGCCGAGTTCCACGAAGAACGCGATGGCGGCCTCCAGGTCATCGACGACGATGCCGACGTTGTCCATCCGCTGAATCGCCATAGTGGTTCTCCTTCACCGTCGCGCGGCCAATCCTGGCCGCTGGTGTACCTGGGACGGAGCCGACACCACATTCTCGACACCCGGACCATGGCGAGTTTTGGAGACCCGCCCCTGGCCCCCATCACGCGGGACCAGCCCACACCGCCGCGTCGGAATTGCTCGCGGTCAGCCGAAGAGGCCGCCTAGGAGGCCGCCTAGGATTTCGGCGGCGCCGCCGGCCAGTTCGCCTGCCACGTCGCCCGCGATGTCTCCGGCCACGCCGCCGGCCGCGTCCGCGATCATGTTGCCGGCGACGTTGCCCGCGTACCCGGCGAGGGCGTTGCCGAAGGCGTCCACGGGGGCGCCGGCGACGTAGCCCGCGACGTTCTGCGCGTAGCCGGCCGCGTCCACGGCGCCGAAGGCCATGCCGCCGGCGATCCCGGCCGCGGCGGCGCCGCCGACCAGGCCGGCCGCGGCGGCGCCGTGACCGAGGTGGCGATGCCCGTGGTAGCCGGGCGGAGCGTGATGGACGTGCACCGGCGGCGGCTGCCCGTGGGCCGGGTACGGCGCGGGGCCGGGCGGCGCGGGCGGCGGCGGCCCGCCGTGCGCCGGCGGCGGGTACGGCGCGGGCCCCGGCGGTGCCGGAGGCGGTGCCCCATGGGACGGCGTCCCGTGGGAAGGCATTCCGTGCGGCGGCGCCCCCTGTGACGGCATTCCGTGTGGTGGCGCGGGAGGCGGCGGCGCCCCGTGCGGCGGTGCCCCGTGTGCCGGTGCGCCGTGCGGCGGAGCTCCGGGGGGCGGTGCGCCATGGGGGACCGGAGGTGCGGCGTGGGATGGCATTCCGTGGCCGGGCATTGGGGAATGCGCGGGCGGGGGGAAGCCGTGTCCGGGTGCCGGGGGCATGGCAGACGGGCTCGGTGCGTAACCGGAACCGGCCATCGGTGCCGGTTGCTGCCCGGGCGCCGGTGCCGGAGGCGGGAACTGGGCGTTGCCGTGCGATCCGTATTCGCCTGGCCCGCCGTAGGACGCCGCGGGCTGTGCCGGGGACGGCGGGGGCGGCGGGAACGTCGAGGGCCCGCCGGGCGGCGGCAGCGGTGCCTGCTGCATGGCGCCGCCCTGGGCCGACGAGCCTGGCCGGGACGACCGCGGCAGCGCGGCCGCGGCCTCCAGCCACTGGCTGATCTTGGCGTTCCAGTCGGTCTCGGCCGCCTCGCCGTGCGCCACCTGGAAGACCCCGAACGACTCGTCCTGCGGGGTGTCGCGGTCCTCGGCGCGCAGCACGAAGGCCATGGCGCGCGGGCTGGCGACGAAGCTCAGCCCGACCTTGTCGATCCGTCCCTGGAAGGACTGCGGCGGGTTGAGGTGGATCTCCTGGTGGAACGGCAGCTGCTGGGAGACGCCCCGCAGCTTGGACGACTCGAACGTCACGTTCGTGATCTGGAAGCCGAGCCGGGCGATCGAGGCGAGCACCCACTGCTGGGACTCCAGCGGCTCCACCGAGATCGGGTCGATGTCGCCGGGGTCGGGCTGCCCCGCGACGTCGATCTCGGTGCACATCCCGATGGTGAAGCCGGGAAGCTCGTGGCCGAGGACGGTCGTGAACGGCAGCTCGTACGGCAGCGGGATGGAGAACGCCAGGTCGCGCTGCCCGCCCGCGTCCAGCCGGAACCCCCTGGTGAGGGCGCCCCGGTAGACCTCGGGCCCCGCCGTCTCGCCCCCGTGGTGCTGCATGCGCGGCATCAGCGCCAGCGTCACCTGCCGGATCTCCGCGGGTCCGGCCCCGCCGCGCAGATGCACCTTGCCCGCCACGACCCCGCCGGGCTTGCAGTTCGGCTCAGCCAGGATCGTGTCGACGGACGGCCCGCCGCCCGCCATCTGCCCGTAGGACACCGGCCGTTCCCCTCTCCCGCCCGCGAGGCGACATGCCCCGCGCACACCGCACGCGCGGCCCGGACCGCGCGCACAGCACCTTAGACACCCTCAACCATGCCACCGGTTCACCCGCTCCGGCGCCAACCCGGATTTTCCCGTCCCAACCGCCCATCGGCCCCGAGCGGTGCGCCCGGCGTCTCCGGTGAGGTCGCCGCGCACGTCCTCGCCCTTCGCGGCCCCGGCCCGGGCGCGCAGGGGCAGGCACCCAGCGCGGCCGTCGTGGCCGCCCTCACCACGTGCCGGGCGAGCAGAAAGCCTGGGGTGCCGACGACCTCCAGTACCTCTCCGTCGCCGACGTCCGGTTCCTCCTGGACGACTACGCCGCCAGGAACCTCCATCACCGGCTCCACCGGCCATCTCGGCAAAGTCGTCCTCGACCGCTACCTCACCGCCCGCGCCGACACCCCATCGGCGCGCGCGTGGGGTCAGTCCTCCTTGGGGGTGACGGTCACAGTGGCGTAGCCGAGCTTCTCCAGGGGTTCGCGGATCTGGGCGGCGTCGCCTACGGCGATGACGGTGAGGGCCTCGGGGTCGATGTGCTTGCGGTAGGCGCGGGCCACCCCGTCGGGGGTGGAGGCGCGCACCGCGGCCAGGTAGGCGCTCGGGTAGTCGGCGCCCAGGCCGTTGGCGGACACGTCGGCCAGCTCGGCGGCCACGGCGCGGGCCGTCTCGTACTCGGCCGGGGCGCGGTCGGCGAGGGCGCGGACGGACGAGCCGTGCTCCTCGGCGTCGATGCCGCGGGACACGACGCCGCGCAGCTCCGTCAGCGCGTCGGCGACGGCGTCGGCGGTGACCTCGGTGTGGACGGCGCCCTGGGCGATGAACAGGCCGCAGTGCCGCATCCGGAGCAGGCCGGCGCGCATGCCGTAGGTGTAGCCCTTCTCCTCGCGCAGGACCGCGTTGAGGCGGGACGTGAGCCCGCCGCCGAGGACGTGCGAGGCGACCATCAGGGACGGCCAGTCGTGGTGGGAGCGGTCGGGGACGCCGTGCCCGAAGCTGAGGTAGGTCTGCACGGAGCCGGGCCGGTCGACGACGACGATCCGGGCCGCGGACTCGGGCATGATCCGGTCGGCGGTCGGGAGCGGCCCGCCCGTCCCCGCCCAGCCCTCCAGGGCGGCGGTGAGGGCGCCTTCGGCGTCGGTGCCGGACAGGTCGCCGGCGACGACCGCGGTCGCCTCCGCGGGGACCACGGAACCGTAGAAGTCGCGGACGTGCGAGCCCTGCAGCGCGCCGACCGACTCGCGGCCGCCGCCCGTCGGGCGGGAGGCCCTGGCCTGCGCCGGGAAGATGACCGAGCGCAGTTCGCGCATGGCGCGGGTGCCGGGGTCGGCGTCGTCCTGGGCGATCTCTTCCAGGCGCTCGCGGACGAGGCGGCGCACGTCGGCGTCGTCGAGCGCCGGGCGCCGCACCACCGAGGAGAACAGCTCCAGGGCATCGCCGAGGCGGGAGGTCGGGACGTCGAGGGCGACGCGGAGCGCGGTCAGGTCGGCGTGCGCGTAGAGGCTGGCGCCGAGCCGCTCGAACGCGGCGGTCAGCGCGGTGCCGCCGCCGGGCTCGGTGCCCTCCAGCAGGGCGCGGGAGGCCAGCGTGGCGACGCCGTCCAGGCCGGCCGGCTCGCGGCCCGCTCCCGCGTGCAGGACGAGGCGGACCGCGGCGAGCCGGCGCCCGGGCAGGTCGCAGCGGAGCGTGGCCGGGCCCGCCGGGACGCGGCCCGCCGTGCCGGCCGGGAACGTCCAGGCCGGGACGGGCCCGGGGACGGGACGGGGCTGCAGTGCAAGGCCGCTGCTCACGAGGTGCCTCCGTAGGTCAGGGCGGTGCGGGCGCCCGGGGCCAGCCAGCGGCCGGCCATCTCCTTGATCGCGTCTCCGGTGACCGCGGCGGCGCGGCCGGGGGCGGTGAAGACCCGGGCCGGGTCGCCGAACTGCGTCGCGTTCTGCGACAGCGCGTTGGCGAGGCCCGTCACCGTCTCGGTCTGCTCCAGGAAGCCGCGCTCGGCCTGGGCGGTGGCGCGGGCGGTCTCGTCGTCGTCGGGGCCCTGCGCGGCGAAGCGTTCGAGCTCCTCGTCCAGCACGGCGGCGATCTTCTCGGGCTCGGGGCCGACGGCGTCCACGATCGCCAGGGACGGGCCGGACGCGAGCCGCGTGACCCCGGCCCACACCTCGGTGGCGATCTGGTCGCGCCGCACCATCCGGTCGTAGAGGCGGGAGCCGGAGCCGCCGCCGAGGATCTCGACCGCGAGCTCGGCGGCCTCGATGTCGTCGCCGCCGTCGGTGGGCAGCGTGAACATCGCGAAGTAGGCGGGGGAGGGGACCTCCTCGTCGAGCGACTCGCCGCGGACGCCGCTCAGCGGCCCGAGCTCGCCGGGGCGCGCGGCGGGCCTGGCCGGACCGGCCGGGATGCCGCCGAAGTAACGCTCGACGGCCTCCAGGGTCTTCGCGGGGTCGACGTCGCCCACGACGGACAGGACGGCGTTGCCCGGCGCGTACCAGGTGGCGAAGAAGTCGGTGCAGTCGTCGAGGGTGGTGGCGTCCAGGTCCTCCATGGAGCCGATCGGGGTGTGCGCGTAGGGGTGGCTCTCCGGGAACGTCAGCGCGCACAGCCGCTCGAAGGCCGTTCCGTAGGGCTGGTTGTCGTAGCGCTGGCGCCGCTCGTTCTTCACCACGTCGCGCTGGTTGTCGAGGTTGGCCTGGGTCAGCGCGGCGGGGAGCGTGCCCATGCGGTCGGCCTCCAGCCAGAGCGCGAGCTCCAGGTGGCTGACCGGCACCGTCTCGTAGTAGTTCGTGCGCTCGAAGGACGTGCTGGCGTTGAACGCGGCGCCGGCGCTCTCCAGCAGTGCGGCGTGCTCGCCCTCGGCCACGTTCGCCGAGCCCTGGAACATCAGGTGCTCGAAGAGGTGGGCGAGCCCGGTGCGGCCGGCCCGCTCGTGCCGCGAGCCCACCCCGTACCAGATGTTCACGGCGGCCAGAGGTACGACGTGGTCTTCGCAGACCACCACGCGCAGGCCATTGCCGAGCGTGTGCTCATGCAGCGGCTGTTCTGCCACGGAGGGCTCCCGTCCGTTCGATGGGCCGGACAGCACCGCGCGTCGGGGGGACCCCAGGCGGCGGGCTTGATCTCGGTCTCACCGTACCGGGTGCGCCCGACGCGGGGCGCGCCGACGGAAACTGTGGATAACCGTGCGGAGCTTCAGGACGACGCGGCGGCCTCGTGGGCCGCGATGGCGTCCTCCAGGGAGCGGTGCAGGACGAAGATCTTGGTGAGCTGGGTGACGTGGAAGACGCGCCGCACCCGGTCGTTGACGCCCATGAACGACATCGAGCCGTCCCGCGCGCGGAGCCGGTGGTAGATGCCGACGAGCACACCGAGCCCCGTGGAGTCCAGGAAGGTCACCTCGCCGAGGTCGATGACCAGGTGCGCGCCGCCGTTGTCGATGATGTCGAGCAGGGCCTCGCGCAGCCGGGGGCTGGTGAAGACGTCGATCTCACCGCTGATCTTCACGACCGTGAGGCCCTTCTCGACGCGATGCTCGACGGCGAAGTCCACCGGTGCTCCTCTCTGTCCCGCGTCTTGTCAAGCCCTAGAGAAGTTCTAGGCCCTCGCAGGGGGAACTCAATTGTTACCCCGGTCGCGAGCCGTTACGCCCGCCGATCCGGTCGCGCTCGTCAAGGGGACCGGAAGAGGGCCCAAACGACCTTCCCATGGGGGAGGGCCCGCCACCCCCACCGGACGCTGAACGACTCGACGAGATGCAGGCCGCGGCCGGTCTCGGCGATGTAGTCGGGTTCCTTGCGGCGGGGGGCCGACCGGCTCGCGTCCATGATCCCGCAGAGCAGCCACGGCGCCTCGTGCCCGAGCCGCAGCCGGATGGCGGACGGCGCGGAGCCGAGCGGGTCGGCCGGGTCGTCGTACACGCCCTCGCGGTGCACGTCGTCGCCCGGCCACCCGCCGGCCGTCCCGCCGCTGTGCCGCAGCGCGTTCGTGACGAGTTCGGAGACGACGAGGCCGACGTCGTCGGAGAGCTCGGACAGGCTCCACTCGGCCAGCCTGGAGATGGCGAAGTGCCGGGCCTCGGTGACCGATTCCGGATCAGGCTGCACGGTGAACGAGACCGTGGACCCCCGCAGTTCCGTCAGCGCCGTGACGGCCTTGTCCAGGCGGGGCGGCAGGTCGAAGGACTCCGGGACCTCCGTCGAGCGCCCAGCGTGGGCCTGTGGGTCGTCCGGCCCCGCGAGAGGGCCGAGCTCCCACCGCGTGTCGTCGTGCGCGTGGCGTGACGTCATTCCACCGGACCCCGCAGAGTGATCTCGTTGTGCAGCCGTGGCTCGGAAGTCTCGTGCGTTATCCTGCGCATCGTAGCGTGCGAATGCAAGGCCCAATGCACGTGCATCCGCGTTGTGAGGGTGCGGGGCGACGCGGATGCGCGCGGAAGATCGGAGGTAACCGCAGGACGCTGAGGCCAGTGGCACACTAGGTTCGCTGTCCGCCGAATAGCCGGGAGGTTGGGCGTGACTCCAGAGACGCCGGGAAGCGGGTCGACGGTCCGTCGGATCCTGCTCGGGTCGCAGCTTCGCCGTCTGCGCGAGCAGAAGGGCGTGACCCGTCAGGACGCCGGCTACGTCATCCGTGCGTCGGAGTCGAAGATCAGCCGCCTCGAGCTCGGCAGGGTCAGCTTCAAAGAGCGAGACGTGGACGACCTGCTCACGTTGTACGGCGTCAGCGACAAGACGGAACGCGAGGCGCTGCTACAGCTTGCGCGGGAGGCCAACACCCCCGGTTGGTGGCACCGGTACAACGACGTGTTGCCCGGCTGGTTCCAGACCTATGTGGGCCTGGAGGAGTCGGCGGCGCTGATCCGCACGTATGAACTGCAGTTCGTCCCGGGACTGCTGCAGTCGGAGGGGTACGCGCGTGCGGTGATCCGCCTGGGCAACGCCGGGGCCGCCGAACACGAGATCGACCAGCGAGTGGAACTGCGCCTGCAACGTCAGGAGCGCCTCACGGGCCCGGACGCGCCGCGCCTGTGGGCCGTGGTGGACGAGGGGGCGCTGCGGCGCCCCATCGGCGGACCTGAGGTGATGCGGGGCCAGTTCGAGCACCTCATCGAGATGTCGAAACTGCCCAACGTCACCATCCAGATCATGCCGTTCAGGTTCGGAGGCCACGCGGCCGAGGGGGGCGCCTTCACGATCCTGCGCTTTCCCGAGCAGGATCTGCCGGACGTGGTTTACGTCGAGAACCTCACCGGCGCGATGTACCTGGACAAGCGCGACGATGTCGACACCTATCTCCAGGCGATGGAACGCCTGTGTGTCGACAGTGCGACCCCGGAGCGCACCGTCGAGCTTCTCGGTGATCTTCTCAGAGAGACATGATGCTCCAGACCGATTACGACAACGGGATGCCGGCCGCCGAGCTCCTCGGAGCGCGATGGCTCAAGTCCCGGCGAAGCAACTCCCAGGGGAACTGTGTGGAAATCGCCGAACTGCCCGGTGGGCAGGTCGCGATGCGCAACTCCCGCCATCCCGAGGGCCCGGCCCTCATCTACACCCGCCCCGAGATAGAAGCGTTGATCCTTGGTGCCAAGGACGGCGACTTCGACCATCTCATCGCCTCCCACAACTGAACCGAGAGTGGCCGGGTCGGCACCGGCGCAGCCGACCGTCGACCCGACCGCCCGCACGCTACAGAGGCCACCCAGGCGCGAGGGTGGCCTTGTTCATCTCCGAGGCGAGGGGACCCTGCGGGCCTGAACGTCAGCCGCAGTTGCCGTAGGGAGCGGTACGGCCGTTCCCGCCGAAGCGGACGCAGGTCCCGGGCGCCTTCACGTACACCGGTCCCGCGTACCAGGCGAAGGAGCCGCTGTCGGCGATGACGCCGCCGCCCTTCTTCTGGATCCAGGCGGACACCGGCGACTTGGTGCCGACGTGCGTCGACTTGATGGTGACGGCGCAGTTGTAGGTGGACGAGTTGCTGTACAGCAGGTAGGCGACGCCGCCGGACACGCTCATGGAGCGCAGCACGTAGTACCCGCTTCCCTTGCCGCCGCTGTTGCACGCGGCCTGCGGGGTGTACTTGTTCGGCGGCTCCTTGGTGGGCGTCGAGCCGCCACCGCCGGTGCCCCTCGTGGGGGTCGCGCCACCGGGCTGCCTCGGCGAACCCGGTTTCGTGGACGCGTTCGGGTTCGCAGGGTTGCCGCTCTGGCCGGGCTTCGGCTGCCCGGGTTTCGTCTTCGTCGGGCTCTGGGCGTCACCACCGGCACCGTTCGCGGACCCGGAGTCGCCCTGTGCGCCCTGGTTCCGGTCGGACGCCGATACGGACTGCCCCTTGTCGCCGTCGGGCCTTGTCGTGGCCCATGCGGCGCCGCCCGCGATGACCGCCGCGACCGCCACCGCCGCGGCGATCGGCACGAGGAGCCGTCCGCGCCCCCTGCCGTTCGACCCGGGGCCGCCGGGCGGGCCGGGCGGAACCGGCGGCGGCGTTCCGGGAGCGCCGTGGCCGTTCGACGGCGGTGTCGCCTCGCCGAAGGGATGCGGCTGCGGAGCCGTCCTGTGCCGGACACCGGAGGGGTCCGTGACGTGGTCGGGCGGCAGCAGCGCACCGGCCATGACGGACGGGGCGGCGTGCGGGTCCGTCGAGTTGGGCGGCGCGGACGCGTACTGCGGGCTGGGGATCTCGGCGGGAAGCCCGGGGAAGGCCGGCAGCGGCGGCACGGCGGACCCGGCCGAGGACGTGCCGCTGGCCGCGCCGACCAGCCGCTCCTGGGCCTCGCGGGCGGTCGGCCGCTGCGCGGGCTCCTTGGCCAGGCACGCGAGGACGAGTTCGCGCATCGGGCTCGGCAGGTCGCCCAGATCCGGCTCGCCGGTGAGGATCCGGTGCATGACCGTGGCCATCTCGTCGTTGCCGAACGCGGGACGTCCCGTGGCGGCGAACGCCATCGTCGTTCCCCAGGCGAACATGTCGGCCGCGGGGCCCACCTCGCCGCCGGTGAAGTGCTCAGGGGCCATGTAGGCGGGAGTGCCGACGTTCTGCGTCTCGCCCGCGGCGCCCAGCGCGCGCGCCACGCCGAAGTCGATGACGCGGGGCCCGTCCGGGCCCATCATGACGTTGTGCGGCTTGAAGTCGCGGTGCACGATGCCGGCCTGGTGGATCGCCGTGAGCGCGGTCAGGGTGCTCACCGCGAGCCGCTCCAGGGCGCCGCCCGTCCGCGGGCCCTCCGTCCGCACGACGTGGTGCAGCGACAGGCCGGGCACGTACTCGCTGACGATGTAGGGCTGGTCGCCCGCGACGTCGGCGTCCAGGACCTGCGCGGTGCAGAAGCGCGCGACGCGCTTGGCGACCTCCAGCTCGCGGACGAAGCGCGCGCGGGCGGACTCGTCCCCGGCGAGCCCGCCGTGCAGCAGCTTGATCGCGACGTGGTCGGCGGCGCGGGGCGCGCCCTCCCCGCCCCGCGGACGCCCCAGGAAGACCGCGCCCTGCCCGCCCTCGCCGAGGCGGCCCACGATCTCGTATCCGCCCAGCTCGACCGGGTCTCCCGACCGCAGTGGATGGGCATCCGGCATCGTCCTGTCCGTCACACCACTCGCTCCCCGTTGTCACACCGCGCCCCAGGACCGTTCCGCAAGACTAGGGCCCAACGATGGTATGCGGTCGGCAAAGCGGATGATCTAGCGCCGGTGGTCGCGACCGTATAATTGGACTATAGTCCGGTTGTATTCACGGGGGAGGAGGCGATGATGGACCGTCGCCCGGCCGGTGCGAGGCGCGTCGACCTGGAACTGATGCGGACGCCGCCGCCCAAGGAGCGCGCCGACGCCGCGCGCAACCGCGCGAAGGTGCTGGACGCCGCCGCGGCGCTCTTCGCCCGGCACGGTGTCGAGGCGGTCTCGATGGACGCCGTCGCCGCCGAGGCGGGCGTCGGCAAGGGCACGCTCTTCCGCAGATTCGGCGACAAGGCGGGCCTCGCCGTGGCGCTCCTGAACGAACGCGAGCGCGAGCTCCAGGACGCGATCCTGTCCGGTCCCGCTCCTCTGGGGCCGGGTGAGGGCGGCACGGCCGTAGCGCCGTCCGAGCGTCTGCACGCCTTCGCCGACGCCTACCTGGACTACGCGCTCGACCATCTGGCGCTGGTGCGCATGTCCGAGACCGCTTCGCCGGGGGCCAGGTACCGGATCGGCGCCTACGGCTTCTGGCACCGCCACCTGACGATCCTGCTCGACCAGTGCGGTGACGCCGTCCCGGACGGCGAGGCCGCCGCGCACGCGCTGCTGGCCGTCCTCGGCGCGGAGCACCTGACCGCGATGGTGGAGAGCGTGGGGACGGAGCGCACCCGCGCCACCGTCCACAAGTTCTTCGACATGGCCCGCACCTAGCGGTCGGGCCGGAGAAAGCCGGCCCGACGAACGCGAAGGCCCCCGCGGGTGCGGGGGCCTTCTCATGCCGGACCGGAGGTGCGGCCGGGCGTTCGGGTGTGTCAGGCCGGGTCGGGCGTCCGCCGGCGGCGGGAGTCCACCCGGCCTTCCGCCTTGCCCGGTGGGCCCTCCGGGGCGTGGTTGCGTTCGAGTTGCGCTGCGACCGCGAGGGCGCGCAGAGACGTCGTCTTCACGTGTTTGCGTTCACCGGTGGAACGGGTGCGGGGAATGCTGCTCGGCACGGTTCACCTCCATGGGTCGTGGACATGGGTGCTACCCGGCTGGCGGGATCTCGCACGGTAGTTGCAACCGCAAGATCCTTCCGGCTATTCCGAGTGATCGTTCCGTTTAGCGGTGTCCGGATGCGGCCCCGGCACCCCGGACTCGTGTCACCTACCTAGGTTGTATTCCTAACTAGATTGCCATACGGTTTAGCTCACAGGACAAACCAGTCAGGGGAGACGACCTTGGAGATCCCGTCCGCGGCGGCTCGGCACGGCCGCCAGCCCGCCCGCTCCGGAGGGTGACCGGCGTGCCCGCCGATCGCCGCGCGAGCTGGCTCAAGGGCGTCCTCGACCTGCTGGTCCTCGCGAGCCTCACCGGCGGCGAGAGCTACGGCTACGAGATCGCCAAGACGCTCGCCGGCGCGGGCCTCGGGCAGATCAAGGGCGGCACTCTGTACCCGGTCCTCAACCGCCTGGAAGAGGCCGGGCTGGTGTCCGCGGAGTTCCGCGCCGCCGACCGCGGCCCCGGCCGCCGCTACTACCACCTCACAGACGAAGGCCGCGCGACGCTCGCCGAGCAGAGCGGCCTGTGGCTCGAGTTCGACGAGTCCGTGCGGAAGATGCTCACCCAGGGAGCCGGCCGATGAACAACCCATACTTCGACGAACTGGCGGAACGGCTGCGCGCCCGCGGCCTCCCCGAGGATGAGGTCTCCCGCACCGTCGACGACCTCGCCGCGTTCGTGGCCGAGGCCGGCACCGACCCGGTGCAGGAGTTCGGCACGCCCGAAGAGTTCGCCCCCCAGGTCGCCCCGGACGAGGCGCCGGTCGACGTCCGCGGCGGCCCCGTCCCGCCGGACGAGGGCGAAACGTGGAAGTGGAGGGCCGACGCCTTCCATGAGCGTGAGGTCCTCAACCGCTACGGCGACGAGGGCTGGGAGGTGGAAAGGGTCGACAGCACGGGCCGCTTCGTGAGCCACCGCGCCCCGGACGACCCGCAGCGCTGGGAGTACCACCGCGAGACCGTTCTGCCGGGGCGCCGCAAGGCCGTCGTCGACCGTCTCGCGCCTGACGGCTGGGAGCCCTGCGGCACCTGGATCTGCTTCGAGTACTTCAAGCGGCCCAAGGCGGCCATTCTCGGCCCGGAGGCGGAACTCCGCGAGGTCTCGGTGACGCCGTCCGGCCGCAACTTCTGGAGCAGGCGCTTCTATGTCTTCATCGCCTGCTACGGCGCCTTCCTGGCCGCCGTCTGCGTCGCCTGGATCGTCCTCGCCCCGGACGACTCGCACACCGGCTTCCTCACCGGCTTCCTCGTCGGCGCACTGATCGTCATGGCCCTGGTCGCGGCCCGCGTCTGGCTCGACCGCCGCCGTCGCGCCTCCTGAGGAAGGCCCGCGACGGGGTGCACGCGCCCCGGTGGGCGAAACTTTCCTCCCTTTTCACGAAGCGCATCATCCGTCACTTTGTTCTCCCGAGGCGGCCATCCGAACCGCTCAACTGGGTAGGTATCCCAGGATTCGGCTCGCCCGCGGGTCGCCCCCGCCATGAGCGGCTCAGCGTGGAGTCCAGGAGACCGCCGGGCGCGGCCGGACGCGCCCCGAGCCTCTCCTGGGAGACACACGTGATCAGAAAGCTGCTCGTCGCCAACCGTGGCGAGATCGCCGTCCGCGCCTTCCGCGCGGCCTACGAACTCGGCATCGCCAGCGTCGCCGTGTACGCGCACGAGGACCGCCTGTCCCTGCACCGGCAGAAGGCGGACGAGGCGTACGAGATCGGGGAGCACGGGCACCCCGTCCGCGCCTACCTGGACGTGGACGGGATCGTGGAGACGGCGCTGCGGGTGGGCGCCGACGCCGTCTACCCCGGCTACGGGTTCCTGTCGGAGAGCCCCGAGCTCGCGGCGGCCTGCGAGCGCAACGGGATCAAGTTCGTCGGCCCGCCGTCCCGGGTGCTGAGCCTGGCGGGCAACAAGATCGAGGCGGTCGCGGCGGCGCGGCGCGCGGGCCTGCCGGTGCTGCGCTCGGCGACGCCCGAGCCGGGACGGGAGCTGGAGGCGGCCGACGAGGTCGGGTTCCCGCTGTTCGTCAAGGCCGCGGCGGGCGGCGGCGGGCGCGGGCTGCGCCGCGTCGACCACCGCGAGGAGCTGGAGGCCGCCGTGGACACGGCGCGCCGCGAGGCCGAGAGCGCGTTCGGCGACCCCACGGTGTTCCTGGAGCAGGCGGTGGACCGGCCCCGCCACATCGAGGTGCAGGTCCTCGCGGACGGCGCCGGGCACATCGTCCACCTGCGCGAGCGCGACTGCTCGGTGCAGCGCCGCCACCAGAAGGTCGTCGAGATCGCGCCCGCGCCCAGGCTGGACCCAGAGGTGACGCAGCGGCTCTGCGAGGACGCCGTGAAGTTCGCCCAAGAGATCGGCTACGAGAACGCGGGAACGGTCGAGTTCCTCGTGGACGCCCGCGGCGAGCACGTCTTCATCGAGATGAACCCCCGCATCCAGGTGGAGCACACCGTCACCGAGGAGGTCACGGGCGTCGACCTGGTGCAGAGCCAGCTGCGCATCGCGGGCGGCGAGACGCTCGCCGACCTCGGCATCGCGCAGGACGAGGTCAGCGTGAGCGGGTTCGCCGTGCAGTGCCGCATCACCACCGAGGACCCGGCGAACGGCTTCCGCCCCGACACCGGCAAGATCTCGGCGTACCGGTCGCCGGGCGGCGCCGGGGTGCGGCTCGACACCGGGACGGCCTACGGCGGCGCGATCGTGTCCCCGCACTTCGACTCGCTGCTGGTGAAGCTGACGTGCCGCGGCCGGACGTTCGAGGACGCGGTGCGCCGGGCGCGCCGGGCCGTCGCCGAGTTCCGCATCCGGGGCGTCGCGTCCAACATCCCGTTCCTCCAGGCGCTGCTGGACGAGCCCGACTTCCGCGCGGGCGGCGTCACCACGTCCTACATCGCCGACCACCCCGAGCTGCTCACGGCCCGCTCCAGCGGCGACCGCGCGACGCGGCTCGTCCGGTACCTGGCGGACGTCACGGTCAACAGGCCGCACGGCGACGCGCCCACCGACCTCGACCCGGCGACGAAGCTGCCGCCGCTGGACCTCGACGGCCCGTTCCCGGAGGGTTCGCGCGACCGGCTGCTGGCGCTCGGCGCGCGCGCGTTCGCCGAGCGACTCCGCAACCAGAACGCCCTGGCCGTCACCGACACGACGTTCCGCGACGCGCACCAGTCGCTGCTCGCCACGCGAGTACGCACCTATGACCTGCTGGCGGCCGCGCCCTACCTGGCCCGGATGACGCCGCAGCTCCTCTCCATCGAGGCATGGGGCGGGGCCACGTACGACGTCGCGCTCCGGTTCTTGGGCGAGTCGCCCTGGGACAGGCTGGCCGCGATCCGCGAGGCCGCGCCCAACCTGTGCATCCAGATGCTCCTGCGCGGCCGCAACACGGTCGGCTACACGCCGTACCCCGACTCGGTGGCTCGGGCCTTCGTCAAGGAGGCGGCCAGTACGGGAGTCGACATCTTCCGCGTGTTCGACGCCCTGAACGACGTCGAGCGTATGCGCCCGGCCATCGACGCCGCCCTCCAGACCCACGCGCTGGTGGAGGGCACCCTCTGCTACACCGGCGACCTGTCCTCCCCGGACGAGCGGCTCTACACGCTCGACTACTACCTGCGCCTGGCGGAGGAACTCGTCCAGGCGGGGGTCCACATCCTCTGCATCAAGGACATGGCCGGCCTGCTCCGGGCGCCCGCCGCGCGCACGCTCGTCAAGGCGCTCCGCGAGCGGTTCGACCTGCCGGTCCACCTGCACACCCACGACACCGCCGGCGGGCAGATCGGCACCTACATCGCCGCCATCGAAGCGGGCGTCGACGCCGTGGACGGCGCCGCCGCGCCGCTGTCGGGCACCACGAGCCAGCCGCCGCTCCAGGCGATCGTGGCCGCGACCGACTTCACCGAGCACGCCACCGGGATCGACCTGGACGCGCTGACCGTCATGGAGCCGTACTGGGAGGCCGTCCGGAAGCTCTACGCGCCGTTCGAGATGGGGCTGCCGTCGCCGACCGGGCGCGTCTACCGGCACGAGATCCCGGGCGGGCAGCTGTCCAACCTGCGGCAGCAGGCCGTCGCTCTCGGCCTCGGCGACCGCTTCGAGGAGATCGAGCGCCTCTACGCGGCCGCGGACGCCATCCTCGGACGGCTCGTGAAGGTCACCCCGTCCAGCAAGGTCGTGGGCGACCTGGCCCTGCACCTCGTCGCGGCGGGCGCCGACCCGGACGACTTCGCCGAGAACCCGGACCGCTACGACATCCCCGACAGCGTCATCGGGTTCCTGAACGGCGAACTGGGCGACCCGCCCGGCGGCTGGCCCGAGCCCTTCCGCACCAAGGCCCTCGCAGGACGCCAGTACACGCCCGCACGGGCCGAACTGGACGGCGCCGAAGAGAAGGCATTGGCGGGCCCAGAGGTCCGCGACACGCTCGACCGCCTGCTCTTCCCCGGTCCGGCGAAGGACTACCGCGAAGCCCGCGCCGCCTACGGCGACCTCTCGGTCCTGCCGACCGGCCCGTTCCTCTACGGGCTCCGCGCGGGGCACGAGGTGTCGTTCGACCTCGAACCCGGCGTCCGCGTCCTGGCCGGCCTGGAGGCCGTCGGCGACGTCGACGAGGCGGGCGTCCGGCAGGTCATCTGCACGGTGAACGGCCAGCTCCGGACGCTCTCCGTCCGCGACAAGTCCGTCAAGTCGGACGCGCCGCCGGTCGAGCGCGCCGACCCCGGCGAGCCCGGCCACGTCGCCGCCCCGTTCGACGGCTCGGTGACGCTGCGGGTGGCCAAGGGGGACGAGGTCGCCGCGGGAGACGTGGTCGCCACGATCGAGGCCATGAAGATGGAGGCCGCGATCACCGCCCCGGTCGCGGGCACGGTCGCCCGCCTGGCCGTCCCGGAGGCGACGCCCGTCCAGGCCGGCGACCTCCTCCTGGTCATCCAGGACGGCGCCTAAGGCTCCGCTCGCCCCGGGCGGGTCGCGTAGGCGCCCAGGGACGGTTCCAGCAGGTCGAAGGCGGTCCTCGCGGACTCCGCGAGGGCCGCCTCGATCTCTTCGCGGGTCTCGCCCTCGACGCTGCGGCGCAGGACCTCCTGGAACAGCACGCGGTGGACGCCGATGAACTGCGCGGCGGCGAGGCGGGGGAGGACGTCGTCCGGGGCCGCGCCGGTCTCCTCGGCGAGGACGGCGGCGAGGGCGTCCTCGCGCTCCTCGTGGAACTCGCGGAGCCGCGCCACCAGCGCCGGGCTCTCGGTGATCATGCGGGCGAAGTCGGGGCCGGAGAAGCCGATCACGGCGTCGTGCCGCTCGACGGCCGCCAGGAAGGCGCGGCGCAGCGCGGCCAGCGCCGACTCGCCGGGGGCCCGCTCGGCGACCGTGCGCGCGGGCAGGGCCACGAACACCTCGTGCAGGTCGAGGGCCAGGTCCTCCTTGCGGGGGAAGTAGTTGGTGACCGTCATCTTCGCCACCTGCGCCGCCGCCGCGACGTCGGCGATCGTCACCCGGTCGAAGCCGTGCCGCAGGAACAGCCGGGTCGCCTGGTTCGAGATGTTCTGGCGCGTCTGCTGCTTCTTCATCTCCCGCAGTCCCATGCGGCCATCCTCTCATAGTCCGACCTAAGTTCGTGCTAGGCATATATTTAGGTCGGCTCTAAGTTTGGCCGACGGGCCGGACGGGTACCGAGACCGGGTGACCGTTCCCTCCCGGCCGCCGGACGTAAAGGACACAGCCCTGAACGCCAGCCACGCGCCGAGCGCATCCTCCCGCTCCACCGTGAACCTCGTCGACCCGATGAAGGACTACCTGTCCCGCATCGGGCGCACCGCGCTGCTCACCGCCGAGCAGGAGGTCGACCTGGCCAAGCGCATCGAGGCCGGCCTGTTCGCACGAGAGCGCCTCAGGACCCTGGGCGACGAGCTGAGCCTCCAGGACAAGCAGGACCTGGAGTGGATCGCCGCCGACGGGGCCCGCGCCAAGGAGCACATGGTCGAGGCGAACCTGCGCCTCGTCGTGTCGCTCGCCAAGCGCTACATGGGCCACGGCCTCCCGCTGAACGACCTCGTGCAGGAGGGCAACCTCGGGCTGATCCGCGCCGTGGAGAAGTTCGAGTACCGCCGCGGCCTGAAGTTCTCCACCTACGCCGTCTGGTGGATCAAGCAGGCGATCAGCCGCGCGCTGGCCGACCAGAGCCGCACCATCCGCATCCCCGTGCACGTCGTCGAGGTGCTCAACCGGATGACGCGGGTCCGGCGGCGGATGATGCAGGACCTCGGCCGCGAGCCGACCTCGCACGAGCTGGCCGTCGAGCTGGACGTGACCCCTGAGAAGGTCGAGTGGCTGCGGCGCCAGGCCCGCGAGCCGCTGTCCCTGCACACCCCGCTCGGCGAGGACGGCGACGGCGAGCTCGCCGACGTCATCGAGGACCCCGAGGGCGGAGACCCCGCCGACGTCGTCGCGTCCTCGATGCTGCGCGGGCGGCTCGACGCCGTCCTGGAGACGCTCACCGAGCGCGAGGCCGGGGTCATCTCGCTGCGGTTCGGACTGTCGGGCGGCGAGCCCAAGACCCTGGAGGAGGTCGGCAAGGTCTACGGGGTGACGCGCGAGCGCATCCGGCAGATCGAGTCCAAGGGCATGCACAAGCTGCGCCACCCGTCCCGCCGCGAGACCCTCGCCGACCTGCTGAGCTGACCGCCGGCGCTCTCACGGAGGCGCCGGCTCCGCCGGAGGAGGGCCGCGGCCCTCCTCCGGCGTGCCCGCCCGCGGGCGTCAGGTCGCGGGTCCCGAGCCTCCGGCCAGCCGCCGGGCGAGTTCGTCGCGCTCCCGGGTCAGCTCGGCCACCTCGTGCTGGAGTTCGAAGATGCGCCGGATTGCGGGCAGCGTCATGCCCTCGCCCATCATCGACACGACCTCCTGGATGCGGCCGATCTCGTGGCGGCTGTAGCGGCGCTGGCCGCCGGCGGAGCGCCGGGGGGAGACGACCCTGTGGTCGTCGATGCGGCGCAGGAACGCCTGCTGCACGTCCAGCATCTGCGCGACCTGTCCCACCGTGAACAGCGCGGCGTGCTCGTCGTCGATCGGCAGGTTCATGGGGGGCCTCCTTGTCGCCGATGCCGTCCCGGCGGACGGCCGGGCAGGACGGACGGCCCCGGCCCGCGCGGCGCCTCGATGGCCGCGCGGACCGGGGCCGTCCGGATGCCGCGGGTCAGCTCCTGATCGCCTTCTGGCCGTCGCCGGACTGCTGGACGGCGACCTTGCGCGGCCGCGCCCGCTCCAGAACCGGGATGCGGACGGCGAGGACGCCGTTGTCGTACGCGGCCTCGATCGCCTCCGCGTCCAGGTGCTCCGACAGGTAGACCCGGCGCGTGAAGGAGCCCATGGTGCGCTCGCGGACGAAGACGCGCTCGTCCTCGCCGAACTCCTCCTCGCGGCGCGCGGTCACCGAGAGCACGCCGCGGTCGACCGTGACCTCGATGGAGCCGGGGTCGACCCCCGGCAGGTCGAAGCGCAGAAGGACGTCGTCGGCGCGGCGGATGCCGTCCATCGGCATGCCGGCGCCGCCCTGGCCGGCGGCCTGGCGGACCGCCCGGTCGAACTGGCGCTCGAACTCCTGCACGAACGGGTCGATCGACGTCAGCAACATTGACCATCACCTCCGAAGACCCTCGGCGCCTGGATGCGCGCCGATTACCTGTTCCTCGTACAAGAGGAAATCTGCAACTCCAGGTATAGGTAACTTGGAAGCCGGTGTCAAGACGGTGGTCCGGCGACCGCCGCGCGCCTCCTTGCGCGGGCGGTCGGACGGGGGGGCAGGAGGAGGTGGCGGGACCGACCCGTTTTGGTGGCTCTGGCCCTGGTTTCCACCGTCGGGATGAGAGAGTGGATGATCTAGAAGGGGCCCCTGCGGGGGCGCGGCGGCGCGGAGAGACGGGGACGATGGCCAGAGGGCTGGGACGGCTGGCGGGACGCGGCGTCGCACGGGGCGCGGCCGCGGGCGCGGCACTCGTCCTGATGTTGACGACGGCCCAGGTCGCGGCGACGGCGGCCGGACCGGACGCGGGCCCGGCGGCGGTCGTCGCGGCGCCGCCGTCCACCGTGCCGTTCGATCCCGCCAAGCTGCGGGCCACCCTGGACGCCACGCGCGACGCCGGCATGTACGGGCTGTTCTCCGAGGCCCGCGACGGCCGCACGGAGTGGAAGGGCGCGGCCGGCGTCGCGGACGTCCGCACGGAGCGCCCGGTCACTCCGGACATGCGGCACCGGGTCGGCAGCGTCACCAAGTCGTTCGTCGCCACCGCGATCCTCCAGCAGGTCGAGCGGGGCCGCGTCGACCTCGACGCCCCGATCGCCCGCTACCTGCCCGGCGTCGTCCCGGGGCGCCTCGGCGACCAGACCACGGTGCGGATGCTGCTCGGCCACACCAGCGGGATCGGCGACCACGTCCCCGCGGCGTTCCCCTCCCTGCGTGACCTGTCGCCCGACAGCCTGGACGACGGAAGGTTCCGCCGCGTCAGGCCCGCGCAGCTCATCGCATGGGGGCTGAAGGCGCCGCGCACGGGCGAGCCCGGCGAGCGCTGGTCGTACTCCAACACCAACTACGTCATCGCCGGGGAGCTCCTGGAGAAGGTGACCGGCGCCAAGGCGGAGGAGTACATCACCCGCAACGTCATCCGGAAGGCCGGGCTGAAGCACACCTACTTCCCGTCCACGCCCTGGATCGCGGGGCCGCACTCGCGGATGTACGAGTCGCTGTACCAGCATGTGACGCCGCCGCGCGACTACAGCACCTACGACATGAGCTGGGCCGGGACGGCGGGGGCGCTGGTCTCCACCATGGACGACCTCAACCGCTTCTACCGCCGGCTCCTCACCGGCGGCCTCATCGGGCCCGGCGCCCTGGCGCAGATGCGGCGGACCGTCCCGGTGAAGGACGCGGACGGCAACGTCCTGATGAACTACGGCCTCGGGCTCTACTCGCTCGACCTCCCGTGCGGGACGTTCTGGGGCCACGACGGCGCTGTCTTCGGCGCCGGTACCCAGTCGCTGACGTCCGCCGGCGGCGAGCGGCAGATCTCGGTCGCCATCAACCTCATGAAGTACCAGCAGCTCAGCGCCGGCGGCGCGCCCGTCCCGCACCCGATCGACAACGCGCTGGCCGCGCACGTGGTGGAGGCCCTGTGCGGCAGCCGCCCCGCGACCGCCGCGGCCGGGCCCGCGGCGGAGGTGCGGCTGCTGCCGCTCCAGGCCCTCCGCGCCGCCGGGTGAGGGCGGCCCTCGGGGGAGGTCAGGCGAGGTCGGACGGGTCGGTGTTCGCGCCGCACAGGACGACCACGACGCGCTCCCCGGGCGCCGGGCGGTAGGCGCCGCTCCGGAGCGCGGCCACGGCGGTCGCCGTGCCGTGCTCGACGACCAGCCGGTACTCCTCCCAGACGAACCGGCGCGCCTCGATGATCGCCTCGTCGGTCACGAGGACGGGACGCACCCCGGTGCGGGACGCGACCGCGAACGCGATCTCACCGAGCCGGGTCGCGCCGAGGGAGTCGGCTGCGATCCCCGACACCTCCACGTCGACGGGGCGTCCCGCGTGCAGGGCGCGCTCCAGGGTCGGGATCGTCACGGGCTCGACGCCGATGACGCGCGCCCTGCCCTCGAGGGCGGTGGCGACGCCCGCCATGAGCCCTCCGCCGCCGATCGCGAGCAGGACGGTGTCGACCTCGCCGCCGGTCTGCTCCAGCACCTCCGCGCCGAGCGTGCCCTGGCCCGCGCACACCTCCGGCAGGTCGTAGGCGTGGCAGAACAGCGCGCCGGTGTCGGCGGCGCGCTTGGTCGCGGCCTCCTGCGCCTCGGCGTACCGGGTGCCGACCTGGACGACCGCGGCGCCGAGGGCCCGCAGCCGCGCGACCTTCACCGCGGGCGCCGTCTCCGGCACGTACACCTCGGCCGGGACGCCCGCCCGCGCCGCCGCGTACGCGAAGGCGAGCCCCGCGTTGCCGCCGGAGGCCGCGACGACGCCGGTCTCCGGCAGCCGCCCCTCCTCGCGCGCGGCCAGGATGTGGTTGAACGCGCCGCGCGCCTTGAACGACCCGGTGTGCTGGGTCAGTTCGAGCTTCAGCCACATCCGCCCGGCGGGCGCGAGCGGGTCCGGCTCGACCTCGATCATCGGCGTGCGGCGGACGCGGCCCGCGACACGCCTCGCCGCGGCCTGGACGTCTGAGTGATCGATCACCGGGTTTCCTCTCCGAGGCATCAGCAGCCAACACAAGTTTGGGACATGACAAGCGATCAGACCAGCCGGGCCTCCGACCATCATCCCGGCGAGGGCCCCTGACGGGCGTGCCGCACGCCGGTCAGCCTCCGGTGCGGGGTTGGTCAGCGCTCGCGGCGAGCCTCTTCACCGGCGCGGGAAACACGTCCCGCCGGACAGGGAGGTCCCCATGAAGAACGTCCTCATCTCGGGTGCGAGCATCGCCGGCCCTGCGCTGGCGTACTGGCTGAGGCGGTACGGGTTCGGCGTGACGGTCGTGGAGGTGGCGCCCGGACCGCGTCCTGGCGGGCAGGCGGTCGACGTGCGCGGACCGGCCCTGGAGGTCGCCGAGCGCATGGGCGTCCTCGACCGGATCCGCGAGCGGCGCGTCGAGATGCGCGGCATGTCCATGGTGGACGGGGACGGCGAGGAGCTGTACCGCAGCGAGGAGCACACGATCACCGGCGGCGACCTGGGCAGCCCCGACGTGGAGATCCTGCGCGACGACCTGTCCCGGATCCTGGTGGACGCGGCCGGCGACGGCGTCGAGAGTACCTGTACGGCGACTCGATCGCCGGGCTGGAGCAGGAGGACGGCGGCGTCCGGGTGATCTTCCAGAGCGGGACGATCCGCACGTTCGACCTGGTCGTCGGCGCGGACGGCGCGCACTCCACCACGCGGCGGCTCGTCTTCGGCCCGGAGCGGGACTACCTCACCCACCTCGGCACCTACCTGGCGGTGTGGACCGCCCCGAACTTCCTCGGCCTCGACCGCTGGCAGGTGTTCCACCAGATGCCGGGCAGCAGCTGGGGCGGCGGCGTGATGAGCGTCCGCGGCAACGAGGAGGTCCGCGTCTACCTGGGGTTCGAGTCCGAACGGCCGATCGAGTACGACCACCGCGACAGCGCCGCGCAGAAGAAGATCATGGCGGACGCGCTGGCCGGCGGCGGCTGGGTGCTGCCCGAGCTGCTGGAGGCGATGTGGGACGCCCCGGACTTCCACTTCGACTCGATGGCGCAGATCCGCATGGACTCCTGGTCGAAGGGGCGGGTCGTCCTGCTCGGGGACGCGGGCTACTGCGGGTCGCCGCTGTCGGGGCAGGGCACCAGCATGGCCATGGTCGGCGCGTACGTCCTGGCCGGGGAGCTGAAGGCGGCGGGCGGCGACCACCGCGCCGCGTTCGCGGGCTACGAGAAGGAGCTGCGCGGCTACGTCGCCGCCAACCAGGAGCTGGCGCTGACCAACAAGGCGCGGGTGGAGGCGCAGCGGAACGCCGAGACCGGCGCCGGGGCGGGTGCCGGAACCGAGGCGATCGACTTCCAGGACTTCGGCGAGATCGTCGGCTCGTTCACCGTGCGGGACTACTGAGCGAGGCGGCGCGGTCCAGCAGGACCCTGCGTTCGGGCGCGTTGCGGGTCAGCTCCGCGGCGCGCTCGAACTGGACCCGCGCCTCCTCCAGCCGGCCGAGGCGGGCGAGCAGGTCGCCGCGGACGCTCGGCAGCAGGTGGTAGCCGCGCAGGGCGGGCTCGTCCACGAGCGCGTCGGCGAGCTCCAGGCCCTTCTCGGGGCCGTGCGCCATGCCGACCGCCACGGCCCGGTTCAGCTCCACGACGGGGGACGGGGCGACGCGGGAGAGGATCTCGTAGAGGGAAGCGATCTGCGCCCAGTCCGTCTCCTCGGCGGTGAGGGCCTGCGCGTGGCAGGCGGCGATCGCGGCCTGCAGGACGTAGGGGCCGGGCGGTTCGCCGATCTTCTTCGCGCGCAGCAGCGCCGCGAACCCGCGGTGGATGAGGAGCCGGTCCCACCGGGCGCGGTCCTGCTCCAGCAGCGGGACGGGCTCCCCGGACGGTCCGGTGCGCGCCCGGGTCCGGGACGCCTGGATCTCCATGAGCGCGGCGAGCCCGTGCACCTCGGGCTCGCCGGGGGCCAGCTCCGCGAGGATCCGGCCGAGGCGCAGCGCCTCGCGGCACAGGTCCGTCCGCACCCACGCGTCGCCGGCGCTGGCGGCGTACCCCTCGTTGAAGACGAGGTAGACGACCTCCAGCACGGACGCCAGCCGGGCGGCGCGGTCGGGCCCCTCGGGGACCTCGAACGGGACGCCCGCCTCCGACAGCGTCCGCTTCGCCCGGACGATCCGCTGCGCCATGGTCGCCTCGGGGACGAGGAAGGCGTGCGCGATCTCCTCGGTGGTGAGGCCGCCGAGCATGCGCAGCGTCAGCGCGACCCGCGCCTGCGCGGACAGCACCGGGTGGCAGGCGGTGAAGACCAGCCGGAGGACGTCGTCCTCGATGCGGTCGTCGTCCGGGACGTCGAACTCCTCGGCCGGCCCGTGGGACCCCAGGTCGCGGCCCAGCTCCTCGATCTTGTCCTCGAGGCGCCGCAGCCGCCGGATCCGGTCGATGGCGCGGCGCTTGCCCACGGCCATGAGCCAGGCGCCCGGGTTGTCCGGGACGCCTGACTCCGGCCACTGTTCGAGCGCGGCGACCAGCGCGTCCTGCGCGAGTTCCTCGGCGAGCCCGATGTCGTGCACCATGCGGGCGAGACCGGCGATGATCCGCGCGGCCTCCAGCCGCCACACCGCGTCGATGGTCGCGTGCACGCCGGTGCCGCGCGCGGGCGCCTCCCGCGCCCCGGGCTCGTCCGATGCCGTCACGCTGCCGATGAGAGCACCCGCTCGGGCCGCCGCGCAAGCTCGGCGGGCGCTGACCGGCCTGACCGGACGCCCGCCGGACGCGACGGGCTCACGCGCTGGGGAGGTCCTCCGGTCCGAACACCTGCTGGATGACGCCCTCGCCGTCGCCGACGATCTGCCAGAACCGCTTGGACAGCTCGATCGCCTCCTCGCGGCTGCTCGCCTCGATGAGCGCGAAACCGACGACCGTCTCCTTCGCCTCGGCGAACGGGCCGTCGAGGACGGTGACCTTGCCGCCGGACGACTTGATGCGGGTGCCGCCGGGCTCCAGGCCGCCCGTCGCGAGCAGCACTCCGGCCCGGGCCATCTCCTCGATGAACTTGCCCATCTCCGTCTGCATCTTCTCGTCCGGCGGCGCGGCGTTCGCGGAGCCGTCGTCCGTCGTCATCATCAGGAACCGCATCTTCGTCTCCTCTGCTCACCGGCCGGTCCCTCCCGGCCTGTCACGAACGCGTCGAAGAAGGTGTGACCGGATCGACATCCCGGGCCAGGAATCTTCAGATTTTTTTCTGCCCCGTATCGTGCCAGGTCACAGCGCTCCGGTCGGGAAGATCTCGCGACTTGCCCGAGATGTCCATCAAGTAGGACATTCCGGACCAGTGGGCAAGTGAGTCTCCAACGAGTAGCTTCATCCGGTGGAAAGCTTCTTGCGCGTCGAGGAGGGCGTCCCATGGGAGTTCCGTCGCCGGTGACCGGCGGGCCGTCCGACCGGGGGCGAGGTGCGAGGCGTCATGAGCGCCACTGAGCCGCCCGCCGACCGGGCCCGCGTCGCCCAGGAGCACCGGGCGGTGGGCCCGACGGTGCTGCGGATACTGGTCGGCGCGCAGCTGCGCCGCTACCGGGAGGCCGCCGGCATCTCCACCGAGGCCGCCGGGTACGAGATCCGCGGCTCGCACTCCAAGATCAGCCGGATGGAGCACGGCCGGGTCGGCTTCAAGGAGCGCGACGTCGCCGACCTGCTGACCCTCTACGGCGTGACCGACCCGTCGCTGCGCGAGCCGCTGCTGGAACTGGCCGAGCAGGCCGGGGTGCCGGGCTGGTGGCAGGGGTTCGGCGACGTGGTCCCGTCCTGGTTCGAGCCCTACCTGGGCCTGGAGCAGGGCGCCGTGCTCCTGCGCGTGTACGAGGCCCAGGACGTCCCGGAGCTCCTGCAGACCGGCGACTACGCCCGCGCCGTCCTCGCGGCCCGCCACCCGGAGGCGGGGCCCGAGGAGATCGAACGGCGGGTCGAGCTGCGGATGCGCCGCCGCCGCGTGTTCGAGCGCCCGGACCCGCTGCGGCTGTGGGCGGTGCTGGACGAGGCGGTGCTGCTCCGCACGGCCGGCGGCCCCGCCACGATGCGCGCCCAGCTGAGGCACCTGATCGAGATGGCTGACCTGCCGAACATCACCGTGCAGATCCTCCCGTTCGCCTCGGGCGGGCACGCTGCCGAGGGCGGCCCGATGACGCTCCTGCGGTTCGCCGAGCCCGAGCTGCCCGACGTGGTGTACCTGGAGCACCTCACCTGCGCCCTCTACCCGGACCGTGCGTCCGACATCGCCCGGTACCGCGACGTCCTGAACCGCGTCAGCGTCCAGGCCGAGCCCCCGTCCTGCACCCCCGCGCTCCTCCGGGCCGCCCTGGCCCGGCTCGGCTAGCACCGGCCTCGCCGGGCCCTCCGGCGACCTGCCCCGCCCTGCGGCACTACCGCCCTACTGCGCGGTGGGGACGTAGGTGGCGACGATGACGCCGGTCTTGAAGACCTTGGTGTCGGACAGCTCGAACGTGGCCGAGAAGTCGGCGGCGTTGAGCAGCTCGTCGGTGCTCCCCGGCCCGACGAGCACCGGGTGGATCCACAGGCGCAGCTCGTCCAGCAGGCCGTTCTCGACGAGCGTCCGAGCGACCGGGCCGAAGCCGTACTGCAGGATGTCCTGGCCGTCCTGCTCCTTCAGCTTGGTGATCTCGGAGACCGCCGCCGCCCGCGGGATCGCCGTCGTGTCGCCCCAGCCCGGTTTGCGCAGGGAGTCGGACACGACGTAGTGGGGCAGCGTGTTCATCCGGACGCCGAAGTCGCCGGTGGCCTCCTCCATGGCCGGCCAGGCCTGCGAGAAGCCGTCGAACGTCTTGCGGCCCATCAGCAAGGCGCCGCAGGAGAACAGCAGCTCCCTGGCGTAGGCGGCGGCCTCGTCCTGGAAGTAGGCCGAGGTCCAGTTCTGCGGGTTCTCGATGACGCCGTCGAGCGACACGTACGTCGAGTTGATGATCTTTCGCATGGTCTCCTCCGTCGGTCCGATCGTTCGCCTTCCGGCGCGGTGGGACCACGATGCGGCAGACCGTTTACCGGATCCTTACGACGCCTTTCCGGCGGACTTCCGGACGCGTTCGAGCAGGGCGGGGTCGTCGGCCGTTCTCGACGACGTCATGGGCGTGCCCTCCGCTCACGGATTCACATTAGGGTCGGAAGATGCGTTTCGGGGTGCTCGGACCGCTCGCGGTCTGGACCGACGACGGCGGGCTCGTCCCCGTGCCGGGTCTGAAGGTGCGGGCGCTGCTGGCGGACCTGCTCGTGCACGAGGGCCGTCCGGTGCCCGCCGACCGGCTGATCGACGATCTGTGGGGCGACGCGCCGCCCGGGAACCCGATGGGCGCGCTGTCGGCGAAGGTGTCGCAGCTGCGCCGGGTCCTGGAGGACGCCGAGCCCGGCGCGCGGGCGCTGGTGGAGTCGCGGCCGGCCGGATACCTGCTGGGCGCGGCCGGCGAGCGGGTGGACGCCCGGTGCTTCCAGGCGCTGGTCGAGCGGGCGCGCGCGGCGGCGGAGCCGAAGGAGAAGGCGGCGCTGCTGGCCGACGCGCTCGGGCGGTGGCGGGGCCCCGCGCTCGCCGACTTCCGCGACGAGGAGTTCACCCGGGCGGCGGCGGCCAGGCTCGAGGAGCTCCGGCTGACCGCGCTGGAGGAGCACGCCGAGGTGCGGCTGGCGCTCGGGGAGCACGGGGCGCTGGCGGGCGAGCTCGGCGGCGCGGTCGAGGAGCATCCGCTGCGCGAGCGGCTGCGGGCCGCGCACATGCGGGCCCTCTACCGGGCCGGACGGCAGAACGAGGCGCTGGAGGCCTACGAGCGGTACCGGGTCCTGCTCGCCGACGAGCTGGGCCTCGACCCCGGCTCCGAGCTGGCCGACCTCCAGCGCGCGATCCTGCGGCAGGATCCCGGGCTCGACGCGCCCGTCGCCCCGCCGCCGGCCGGTCCGCGCTCGAACCTGCCCGTCCCGCCCACCGAGCTGATCGGGCGCGACGGCGCCGTCCGGGAGATCCGGACGAGGATCGGCACCGACCGGCTGGTCACGCTGACCGGCCCGGGCGGGGTGGGCAAGACGCGCCTGGCGATCGAGACGGCGGCCGGGCTCGCGGACGAGTTCGGCGACGGCGTGTGGATGGCGGAGCTGGCGGGCCTGGAGCGCTCGACCGTGCCCGACCTCGCGGAGGTCGTGACGGCGATCCTCGACATCCGGGACGCGCCGGGCGCGCCGGCCGCGGCGCTCGACCGGCTGGCGGCGGCGCTCGGCGCCCGCCGGCTGCTGCTCGTCCTGGACAACTGCGAGCACGTGGTCGAGCAGGCGGCCGAGCTGGCCGACCGGCTGCT
The DNA here is from genome assembly GCF_040492135.1 of Actinomadura sp. NPDC000600. Lineage (NCBI taxonomy): Bacteria > Bacillati > Actinomycetota > Actinomycetes > Streptosporangiales > Thermomonosporaceae > Actinomadura > Actinomadura sp. NPDC000600. Next base: position 315,578 of record NZ_JBEUPD010000004.1, on the reverse strand, counting down.
GCGCAGGGTTCCCGGGGTGCGCGTGCTGGCGACGAGCCGGGAGCCGCTCGGCCTGCCCGGCGAGGTCGTGTGGGCCGTCCCGCCGCTGGACGTCCCAGGCCGCGGTGACGACCCGGCCGCCTCCAGCGCGGTCCGGCTGTTCGCGGCGCGGGCCGGGGCGGCCTCGCGGGGGTTCAAGCTGGACGCGGACACGGCCGGGCGGGTCGGGGAGCTGTGCCGCAGGCTGGACGGCATCCCGCTCGCCCTCGAACTGGCCGCGACCAGGGTGCGGGCGCTCGGGGTCGAGGGCCTCGTCGAACGGATCGACGACCGGTTCCGGCTGCTGTCGTCGGGGCACCGCGGCGCCCCGGCCCGGCAGCGCACGCTCACCGCCGTGATCGACTGGAGCTGGGACCTGCTGACCGGCCCCGAGCGGGCCGTGCTGCGCCGCCTGTCGGTGCACGCCGACGGCTGCACCGCCGACTCGGCCGAGGCGGTGTGCGCGGGCGGGGACGTCCCGGAGGCGGAGGTCCTCGACCTGCTGGTCCGTCTGGTCGACCGCTCGCTGGTCGTGATGACGGAGCGTCCGGGCGAGGGCCTCCGGTACCGGCTGCTGGAGTCCGTCGCCGCGTACGCGGCCGAGCGGCTCGCGGAGGCGGGGGAGGCGCGGCCCACCCGGGACGCGCACGGCCGTCACTACCTCGACTTCGCCGAACGCGCCGCGGCCCGGCTGACCGGGCCGGAGCAGTCGCGCTGGCTGGCGGCGCTCGACACCGAGTCGGCGAACCTGCGCGCCGCGCTGGACGCCGCCGGGACGGCCGACGAGGCGCTGCGGCTGGTCAACGCGCTCGCCTGGTACTGGTTCCTGCGCGGCAGGCTGACCGAGGCGCTGCGGTCGCTGGAGGCGGCCCTCGCGCGGGACGGCGGCTCGCCCGCCGTCCGGGCCCGGGCGCTGACGTGGCGGGCGGGGATGGCCGTGCTCAAGGGCGTCCCCGGCGACTGGAAGGCCCGCCGCGACGAGGCCCTTGAACTCGTGGACGACACGGACGACGACGGCCTGAAGGCGTGGGCGCGCTGGTTCCTGACGTTCGTGTGGGCCGAGCTGGACGACGCCGGCGCGGGCGCCGCGATGCTGGAGGAGGCGCTGGCGGGGTTCCGCGCGACCGGCGACCGGTGGGGCGAGGCGGCGGCGCTGGTCCAGCGCGCCATGCACGACCACGCCCGCGGCGACCCCGCCGCGCTGGAACGCGACGCCGAACGGGCCGCCGTGCTGTTCGGCGAGGCCGGCGACCGCTGGGGCCGCCTCCAGGCGATGCAGTGGCTCGCCGGTCTGGCGGAGCTGACCGGGGACTACGACCGTGCCGAGCGCCTCCAGCTCGACGGGCAGCGGATGGCCGAGGAGCTGCGGATGTGGCCGGACGTCGCCGTCCGGATGGCGTGGCGCGGCTGGATCGCCTACCTGCGCCGCGACCACGATGCCGCGCGGAGGCTGTTCGGGCGGGCGCACCGGGTCGCCGTGGAGCAGGGGTTCGCGCCCGCGGTCACGTTCGCCGACATCGGCCTCGGGCTGGTGGCGCAGCGCGAGGGGCGGCTCGACGACGCCGAGGACCGGCTGCGGCGCCTGTTGGCGGCGGCCCCGCCGGAGGAGGTCCCGCCGCTGTACCTGACGCTGGTCCAGACGGGGCTGGGGCGGGTGGCGGAGGCGCGCGGCGACGCGGTCTCGGCCATGCGGTACCAGCGGGACGCGCTGGCCGTCGCGATCAGGCTGGCGGCGCCGCGCGACCTGGCGGGCGCCCTGGAGGGGCTGGCCGGGGCGCTGACCCTCGCCGGACGGCACGCGGACGCGGCGCGGGCCCTCGGGAAGGCGGCGGCCGTCCGGGAGGCGGCCGGCCTGCCGCCCGGACCCGTCGAGCAGGACGACGTCGACCGGGCCGCCGCGCGGATCGGGGACGCGGCCGGGCCGGACGCGTTCGCCGCCGGCGCGGACCTCGACCCGGTGGAGATCATGCGCCGCGCGGAGACCGTCCCGCCCGAGGGCGCCTCCGTGTGGGCGGAGCGCTAGGCCGGGGCGGTGCGGTAGTGCCTCCAGGGGTAGGGGAGGCGCAAGCGACCGCCACTTATTGCAAGAGGGTTGCGAAAGGTCGCGGAAGTGTCACGGCCCCTTGTGGCGCCCCTCACACCCAATGATCATGACCCTTCGTGGGACGACGGGGGTTGGTGCTCAGCCGGATCATCGGCGATCGGACGCTGGTGCTGGCCGCCTGCGCGACCGCGCTGTTCGCCACGACCGTGCTCGCCGCCCTGGTCGGCTACACCGGGTCGGTGACCCGCGAGGGCCTGCGCCGCACGCTGGCCGACGCGACGTTCGAGTCCGTCGGGACGACGCTCGGCACGCACGTCCCGGCGAACGGCCTCCCCAAGGTCCAGGGCCAGGTCGACCGGGCGCTCAAGCAGATCTACCGGGACGTCCCGCTGACGGTCTCGATGAGCCTCCGCAGCGACTCCTACACGCTCCCGGGCCAGGAGAAGAGCGACCATCCCGACCTGACCGCGTTCGAGACTTACACCGGGATCGAGAAGCACGCGCGGCTCACCGAGGGGCGCTGGCCCGGCGCGGCCTCGGGCTCCGGCTCGGGGGAGGTCGAGGCGGCCCTGCCCGGCGCGGCCGCCCGCGCGATGCACGCCGGCGTGGACGACGTCCTCACGCTGCACGGGCGCGTCGACAAGAAGTCGGTCGTGAAGGTGCGCGTCGTCGGGGTGTTCGAGGTCCCCGACCCGCAGGACTACTTCTGGCAGGAGGACAAGCTCGTCACGACCGGCGTCGAACGGCTCGACTACACGACCTACGGGCCGTTCGTGGTGCCGCCGCAGGTGTTCGCCGCCCGCTTCACCGGCACCGGCTCCGAGGCCCGCTTCACCGTCATGCCCGACCTGCGCGGCGTCGAGGCCGGCGAGCTCGGGCCCCTCGGCGACCGGGTGGCCGCGAGCGGCGACGCGTTCAGGAAGGCGGGCGAGGGCGCGCAGTTCAGCGTCGCGACCGACCTGCCCGACCTGACCGCGCAGCTGCGGATCGCGCTCCAGGTGGCGCGGTCCACCATGCTCATCCCGGTGATCCAGCTCATCCTGCTGGCGGGCTGCGCGTGGCTGCTGGTGGCGCGGCTGCTCGCCGACCACCGGCGCGGCGAGGTCGCGCTGCTGCGCACCCGCGGCCTCGGCATGCGCCAGCTCGCCCGGCTCGGCCTCGTCGAGGGCCTGCTGATCGTGCTGCCCGCCGCGCTGTTCGGCCCGCTGCTGGCCGGGCCGCTGCTGCGCCTGGCCGGGCACGCCCCGGCGGTGCGGGACTCGGGGCTGCGGCTGGACGCCGGGCCGCTCGTGCCGCTGTGGACCGTCTCGGTGCTCACGGCGCTGGCCTGCGCCGTCGTGCTGACCGTCCCGACGCTGCGGGGCGCGAACCGGACGTTCGTGGAGGCCCAGGCCGGCATCGGGCGGCCTGGCCGCGGCGGCCTGCGCGGCTCGGGCACCGACATCGCCCTGCTGCTCGTCGCCGGGCTCGCGATCTGGCAGCTCACCCGGTACGGCGCGGACGGCGCCGGCGGAGGGGACGGCACGGGCGGCATCGACCCGTTCATCGTCTCCGGCCCCGCCCTGGCCCTGCTCGCCGGAGGGGTGCTGCTGCTGCGCCTCGTGCCCGCGGTCACCCGGGTGGCCGAACGGGCCACGACCCGCAGCCGCGGGCTCGTGGCCGTCCTCGGCACCCGGCAGGTCGGGCGGCGCCAGCTCCGCTACACCGGCCCGGTCCTCCTGCTGGTGATGGCGATGGCCGTCGGCGTGCTGTCGGTCACGACGATGGCGACCTGGCGGCGGTCGCAGACCGACCAGGCCGACTTCCAGAGCGGCGCCGACCTGCGGCTGGCCGTCTCGCCCCGGGAGGCGGCCCCGGAACCGCTCGGGCAGGCCGGGCGGTTCGCGGCGCTGCCGGGCGTCTCGGCCGCGAGCGGGGTCCTGCGCATGGACGCCGACCTCGGCACCGAACCCGCCACGCTGCTCGGCGTCGACGCGAGGAAGCTCGGCCCGCTGCTGCGCGTCGGCCCCGGGCTGCGGGACGACCTGCGGCTGGACGAGCTGGCGCGGGCGCGTCCCGCCGTCCCGGCGCTGACCGTCCCCGGCACGCCGAAGCGGCTGCTGTTCGACCTGCGCCTCAGCCGCTCCGGCCCGGAGCCCGAAGTGCCCCCCGACTACGTGCCGCCGCTCTGGAAGGGCTACAAGTTCGTGGTGAGCATCGTCGACGCCAACGGGCTCACCCGGCAGGTGACCCTGCCCGGCATCGACGCGGACGGCGACGAGCACACCGTCGCCCTGGACACCGCCCAGCTCGCGGGGCAGGACGGGGTGCCGTCCTTCCCCCTGTCGGTCCGCGGCGTCCACTTCAACTACGACGACAACAAGATCTCGGGCAGGCTCGACCTTGAGCTGCGGAGCATCGCCGGCGAGGGCACCGGCCGGGCGACCCTCCCCGCAGGGGCCCGCTGGGACGCGTTCGCCGGACCGCAGGACCTGGAGCATCCGATCAGGACGACCGCCAAGGAGACCGAGGACGCGCTGGCGACCCTCACGATCCCCTCGTCGCCCACCCTCGACCGCCAGGGCTTCTACGGCTACGCGACCGGAACGGCCGTCCACGCGATGCTCGGCACGGGCGCCCCGCCCTCGCACGACATCAAGAACACCGACCTGCTGCCGGTCGTGCCGGGCGTCGTCACCAAGGAGATGGCGAGCCGCGCCAAGGTCGGCGTCGGCGGCACCGTCACCGTGAACACCATCGACGGCGACCAGCCCGTCAAGGTCGCGGGCATCGCGCCCGCGCTGCCGAGCGTGCCGCCCGGCAGGCCGGGCGTCCTGGTCGACCTGCCGACCCTCACCCAGGCGCGGCTCGCCGTGGACGGTTCGGGCGGCGAGACCATCACACCGCGGGAGTGGTGGGCGTCGGCGCGCGGCGGCCGCACCGCCCCGGCCGTCCGGGAACTGGCCCGCCATCCCGCCTGGGGCGAGGTCGCGGCCGACCGCGTCGAGACGCGCTCCCGGCTCCGCGACGCCCCGCTGGGCGCGGCGCTCCAGGGCGCGCTCGTCCTCGGCTTCGCCGCGGCGCTGGCGTTCGCCGTCATCGCGTTCGTGGTGAACGCGGCGGTGACCGCCGGCGAGCGCTACCGGGAGTTCGCGGTGCTGCGGGCGCTCGGGGTGCCGCCCAGGCAGGTCGCCGGGATGCTCGCGATCGAGCAGGCGTACCTGGTCGGGCTCGGCCTGCTCGGCGGGACGGTCCTCGGCCTGGTCGTGGCGCGGCTCGTCGTCCCGCACGTCGTGCTCAGCGTGCAGGCCGCCGAGCCGTACCCGCCCGCCGCGCTGGTCGTCCAGTGGCCCGTGGTGCTGGCCGTGGCCGGCGGGGTGGCGGTGGCGCTCGGGCTCGTGCTCGCGCCGGTCATCCGGACGCTGCGGCGCCGGAACCTCGGCGCCGGGCTGCGCGTGGGGGAGGACCGATGAGGAGTGCCGGGATGCGGCTCGTCCGCGCGCAGTGGACGCCGATCACCGCGCTGGCCGTGCTGATGCTGGTGTCGGCGCTGCTCGCCGTCGCCGTCCCGTCCCGGACGACCGCCGGGTACGACCGCGCCGCGGCCGCCGCCGTCGGCGCCGACACCGGCGCCGACGTCCACGTGAAGGGGGAGGCGGGCGGCGCCGGCGCCTTCGCCGCCGTCCCCGGCGAGGCGGCCCTGAGCTCCAACGCCCTCGCCTGGCGGGACCGGCTGCCCCGCTCCCTCGCCGAGGTCACCGGCGAGCCCGAGTCGTCGGTCACCTCCCCGGGCGACCGCGTCGAAGGCGACTTCCGCCGCCCGAGGATCCTCTACCTCGGCTTCGAGCCGGGCGCCTGGCGGCGCATCCGCTTCGTCTCCGGCCGCTACCCCTTCAACAAGCCCGGGCAGACCGGCGGCGACATGAGCGTGGCGGTCGCCAAGAAGTACGCCGACCAGCTCGGCTACAAGCTCGGCGACCGGATCGATCTCGGCGGCATGAGCGTCCGCATCGTCGGTCTGTACGAGCCGGCGGACGCCACCGACCAGTTCTGGCGGCCGCGCGCCCGGATCCTGCACCCGACCATCGAGTACCTGCCCAACAGCACCATCGAGGCCGACGCGGGCACGGCGCTGATCGACGCCTTCGCGTACTCGCGCCTCACGCGCGACCCGCGCCTGAAGCTGACCTACGACTGGCGCTTCCCGGTCCGCACCGGCGCGGTCAGCGCGGAGCAGACCCGGGTCATGGTCCGCGACCTCGACGCCTTCCGCTCCGCCGTCGAAGGGCGCGCCGACCTCTTCCCCTGCGAGGTCTCCACCGCCCTGGACAACCGGCTGAAGGAGTTCATCGCCCGGCTCCACACCGCCCAGTCCGTCGTCGGACTCGCCTTCGGCGGTCTCGTCGCCGTGGCCGCCGGGCTGCTGCTGCTCGCCGCCGGGCTGCTCGGCGAGCGGCTCCGCCCGATCCTCGGCGTGATGCGGGCCCGCGGCGCGTCGCTGCGCCAGCTCGCCGCGCCCGCCTGCGGGCTGACCGCGCTCGCCGCCGTCCCGGCCGCCCTGCTCGGGTACGCGGCGGGACGGCTGCTGGACGCCGGTCCGCCGCAGCCGTCCTCGCTGGTCGCGATCGGACTGCTCGTCCTGGCCGTGCTCGGCGTCTCGGCGGTCATGGTCCTGCGGGAACGCGGCGGCGGGCTCGGCTCGGTCGCCGAACGCCGCGACGACCTCGTCGCGGCGCGGCTGTCCCGGCGGCGGCTCGTCATGGACGGCCTGCTGGTGGTGCTCGCGGTGATCGGCGTCGTGCTGCTGCGCGAGCGCGGCGCGTCCGCCGGCACCGACCCGCTGGTCGCCGCCGTCCCCGCCCTGCTCGGCGCGGCGCTCGGCGTGCTCGTGCTGCGCGCCTACCCGTACCTGCTGCGGGCGGCCGGGCCGCTGCTGCGGCGGCGGACCGGGGCCGTCGCGTTCATCGGCGTCGCCCGCGCCTCCCGGCAGAAGCTCGTCGGGGCGCTGCCGCTGGCCGTCCTGCTGCTGGCCGCGACCATCGCCGGCTTCACCTCCACCGTGGACACCGCACTGCGGATCGGGCAGGAGCGCGCCTCCTGGGCCGAGGTCGGCGCCGAGGCGCGGGTCGAGGCGGCGTCCCTGGACGAGGCCGGCCTCCGCCGCATCCGCGCGGTGCGCGGCGTCACCGGCGCCGTACGGGTCCGGGTCATCACCCGGGCCTCGTCCGCCACCGACCCGGCGCCGGTGACCGTGGTCGGCGTGGACCTCGACGCCTACCGGAGGCTCGCCCCAGAGGTGCCCGGCATCCCGGACACCGGCACGGGCGCGCTGGTGTCGCCCCTGGCCGCCCGCACCCTCGGCTCGGGCACCGTGACGCTCAGCCGCGCGGGCATGGACCCGGTGACCGTCAAGCCGTCCCGCCAGATCGAGCGCTTCCCCGGGCAGGAGAAGAACAGCGCCTTCGTCATCGTCCCTTACAAGACGGTCGCCAATGCGACGGGCTTCCCGTCCCACGTCTTCGTCACAGGCGACCACATCGACGTCAAGGCGCTGCGGGCCGCGGCCCCGGGGGACGACATCGTGCTGCGGCATCAGGTGCTGCGGGAGATGACGGGCCTGCCGCTGGTGTCGGTCGTCCACGACACCTTCCTGGAAGGCGCCCTGGCGGGCGGCGTGTACGGGCTGCTCGCCGTCCTGCTCGTGCTCATCGTGGGCGCCCGGGCCCGCGGCCGGATGGTCGCCCACCTGCGCGCGCTCGGGCTGAGCCGCCGGCAGAGCCGGGGCCTCGCCCTCGTGGAGCTCGCGCCCGTCCTGCTGTGCGCGGTCGGCGCCGGCTGGGTGCTCGGCCTGATGCTCCCGGAGATCACCGGGCCGGTCGTGGACCTGCGCCCCTACACCGGCGGCTTCGCCGTCACCGCGCACGTCCCGGGGATCCCGGCGCTGCTCGGGCTGCTCGGCGCGCTCCTGCTGGCCGCGGCCGCCGCCATCGCCGTCGACCGCGCCTTCGACACCGACCCTGGCAACGCCCTGAGAACGGTGGAGTGATGACCGAAACGACCGATCTCGCCGAACTGGAGCGCCGCGCCGCCGAGCGCGGGCCCGTCTACGGCGAGGGCGCCCACATCGTCTGCGACAACCTGGTGCGCATCTACAAGACCGACGGCATCGAGGTCGTCGCCCTGCAGGGACTGGACCTGCTGATCGATCCCGGCGAGCTCGTGGCCATCGTGGGCGCGTCCGGCTCGGGGAAGTCGACGCTGCTGAACATCCTGTCCGGCCTGGACGTGCCGACCGCCGGCGTCGCCCGCGTCGCCGGCTCGGACCTGCTCACCATGGCGTCCAAGGAGCGGCTGGAGTTCCGGCGCGAGAAGGTCGGGTTCATCTGGCAGCAGACGTCCCGCAACCTCCTGCCGTACCTGACCGCCGCGCAGAACGTCGAGCTGCCCATGCGGTTCGCGGGGCGGTCGCGCCGCGAGCGCGCCACCCGCGCCGCCGAGCTGCTCGGCATGCTCGACGTCGGCGACTGCGCGAGCCGCCGCCCGGCGGAGCTGTCCGGCGGCGAGCAGCAGCGCATCGCGATCGCCGTCGCCGTGGCCAACGAACCCCAGGTCGTGCTGGCGGACGAGCCGACCGGCGAGCTCGACACCGCCACCGCCGCCGGGGTGTTCGCCGCGCTCCGCCGCGTCAACGAGGAGCTCGGCACCACCACCGTGGTCGTCACCCACGACGCGCAGGTGTCCGAGCGCGTCGACCGGACCATCGGCATCCGCGACGGCCGCACCAGCGTCGAGGTGCGCCGCCGCTCCGAGGACGACGGGACCCGCGTCGTGGAGGAGTACGCCCTCCTCGACCGCGTCGGCCGCGTCCAGCTGCCCAAGGGGTTCACCGAGGCGCTGGACCTGCGCGACCGCGTCCGCCTCGCCCTGGAAAGCGACCACGTCGGCGTCTGGCCGGACCGGGAGGAGAGCTGATGACCACGCCGATGGTGGCCGTGGAGGACCTGGTCCGGACCTACCGGACGGGCAAGATCGAGGTGCCGGCGCTGCGCGGCGCGTCCTTCACCATCGCGCCCGGCGAGATCGTCGCCATGAAGGGCCGCTCGGGCTCCGGCAAGACGACCCTCCTCAACCTGATCGGCGGGCTCGACAGCCCGGACGGCGGCACCGTCCGCGTCGACGGGCGCGACGTCGGCGCGCTCTCCGAGGACGACCTCCTCGCCCTGCGCCGCGACGACATCGGCTACGTGTTCCAGTCGCACGGCCTGATCCCCGTCCTGTCGGCCGCCGAGAACGTCGAGGTCCCGCTGCGCCTCGCCCGCACGCCCGCCGCCGAGCGCGACGAGCGGGTCCGCGTCCTGCTCGCCCTCGTAGGCCTGGCCGACCACGCGCTGCAGCGCCCGAACGAGCTCTCCGGCGGCCAGCGCCAGCGCGTGGCGATCGCCCGCGCCCTCGCCAACCGCCCCCGCCTCCTCCTCGCCGACGAGCCCACGGGCCAGCTCGACTCCGAGACCGCCGCCGCGATCATGCCGCTGTTCCGCGCGGTCGCCGCCAGCGAAGGCGTGACCGTCCTGGTGGCGACGCACGACCAGTCCCTGCTCGCGGAAGCCGACCGCGTCCTGACCCTGGAGGACGGCGCCGTCACCGAGACCCCCGTCCCCGCCTGACCGCCGCCGCCGGGGCCGGGGCCTTCCTCCCGCTCCGCTGATCGCGGGCCGCCTGGAGAGACAGGCTTGCCAAGTGATCGGCGGGGGAATCGGTATCGGGGATGGGAGGCTTGATGGCGACCGTTGTGCTGCTGGGGACGCTCGACACGAAGGGCGCGGAGTACGTGTGGCTCCGCGAGCGGGTGCGGAGACTGGGCTGCGACACCGTCCTTGTGGACGTGGGTGTCGGGCCCTCCGACGTGGAGGCCGACGTCTCCGCCGAGGAGGTCGCGGAGGCCGGGGGCACGTCGCTCCAGGCCCTGCGGGACGCGGGCGACCGGGGCGCGGCCGTCACGGCGATGGGAGAGGGCGCGGCGATCGTCCTCGCCGCGCTGGGGCGGGTGGACGCCGTGCTTGCGGTCGGCGGCAGCGGCGGATCGTCGATCGCGGCGCGCGCCGTCCGCGACCTGCCCATCGGGCTGCCCAAGCTGATCGTGTCGACGATGGCGTCCGGGGACGTCTCGCCCTACGTGGGCGCCAAGGACGTCACGCTCACCTACAGCGTCGTCGACATCGCGGGCGTGAACCGGGTGTCGCGGCTGATCCTCGGGAACGCCGCCGCGGCGGCGGCCGGGATGGCGAAGGCGCACGCGGCCCCGGAGCCCGCGGCGGAGGAGCGGCCCCTCGTCGGGGCGTCCATGTTCGGGGTGACGACCCCGGCGGTGGACGCGGCGCGGGAGCGGCTGGACGAGCTGGGCTACGAGGTCCTCGTCTTCCACGCGACGGGCGCCGGAGGGCGCGCGCTGGAGGGGCTCGTGGACAGCGGGCTGCTGGCCGGGGTCCTCGACCTCACCACGACCGAACTGGCGGACGACCTGGTGGGCGGCGTCCTGTCGGCCGGGCCCGACCGGCTCACGGCGGCGGGGCGGCACGGGGTGCCGCAGGTCGTGGCGCCCGGAGCCCTGGACATGGTCAACTTCGGGCCGCGCGGCACCGTCCCCGAGCGGTTCGCGGACCGGAACCTGTACGTCCACAACCCGACTGTGACGCTCATGCGGACGACGCCGGAGGAGATGGCCGAGCTCGGCCGGAGGGTGGCGGCCAAGCTGGCGGCCGCGACCGGGCCGACCGTCCTGTTCGTCCCGCTCGGAGGCGTCTCGGCGCTGGACGCGCCCGGCATGCCCTTCCACGACCCGGAGGCCGACGAGGCGTGCTTCGCGGCCATGGAGGGGGCCGTGGAGACGGAGAGGCTCGACTTGAACATCAACGACCCGGAGTTCGGCCGTGCGATGGCCGACCGGCTGCACCGGCTGATCTCGGAGGGCGCGCAGTGAACCGCGAGACCGTCCTGTTCCGGCTGCGGAACACCGTCGAGGAGGGCAGGCCCGTCATCGGCGCGGGGGCGGGCACCGGCCTGTCCGCCAAGTGCGCCGAGGCGGGCGGCGTCGACCTGATCATCATCTACAACTCGGGCCGCTACCGGATGGCCGGACGCGGGTCGCTGGCCGGCCTGCTGCCCTACGGCGACGCCAACCAGATCGTGGTGGAGATGGCGTCGGAGGTGCTGCCCGTCGTCCGGGACACGCCCGTGCTGGCGGGGGTGTGCGGCACCGACCCGTTCCGGGTGATGCCGGTCTTCCTCGACCGGCTCAAGGCCATGGGCTTCGCGGGCGTGCAGAACTTCCCGACGGTCGGGCTCTACGACGGCGTCTTCCGGCAGAACCTCGAAGAGACCGGCATGGGGTACGAGCTGGAGGTCGAGATGGTGCGGCTCGCGCACGAGCGCGGCCTGGTCACCGCCCCGTACGTGTTCGACGAGGACCAGGCGCGGGCGATGGCCGAGGCCGGCGCCGACGTGCTCGTCCCGCACGTCGGCCTCACCACCAAGGGCAGCATCGGCGCCGGGACGGCCCTGACGCTGGATGAGGCGGTCGAGCGCGTGCAGGCCATGCGGGACGCGGCGGCCGCCGTCCGTCCCGACGTCCTCGTGCTGTGCCACGGCGGCCCCATCGCCGAGCCCGACGACGCCGCTTACGTGCTGTCCCGGACGGAGGGCGTCGTCGGCTTCTTCGGCGCCTCCTCCGTCGAGCGCCTGCCGACCGAGAAGGCGATCACCGCACAGGTGGCGTCCTTCAAGAACCTGGAGATCTGATGCTGAGGAACCCCGGTGACGTGACGACCATGACCTTCGACTGGGGGTCGATCAAGTGGTTCGTCACCCCGTCCGCGGTGCCCGGGGCGGGCAGCACGCTGGGCGAGGTGATCGTCAACCCCGGCAAGGGGCACGCGCGCCACAACCACCCGAACGCCGAGGAGGTCATCTACGTGATCTCCGGCGAGGCCGCGCAGATGGTGGACGACGGCGAGCCGTTCGTGATCCGCGAGGGCGACGCGGTCCACATCCCCAAGGGCGTCTGGCACTCCACCTACAACATGACGTGGCGCCCCCTGCGCCTCATCGTCACCTACACGCCGGGCGGCGAGGAGAAGGCCCTCGAAGGCGCGCCCGACTTCTGCCTCCACGAGGCCGGCGCCATCCCGGAGTGGCGCCAGGCCTAAGGCGTTTTGCGAAGTGACCAGGCGCGCGACCAGGCGTCGAGGCCGTCCTCGGTGAGGAGGGCGTCGAAGGCGGCGTCGGCGGCTCCGGTGAGGGGCCCCTGCCGGCCGAGCGTCGAGGACAGGACGGGCGGCGGCGCCGGCCGGCGGTAGCGCATCAGGGCGGAGGCGTAGCCGGCCTCCAGGGCGGCGGGCGCCGTCCCGGCCAGCTCGGTGGCCAGGCCGGAGAGCGTGACCACGCCGGGGTCCAGGGCGTTGGCGAGGGCGCCGACGCCCCGCCCCAGCGCGTGCGCGGCGGTCTCGACGGCCGCGCGGGCGGCGGGGTCGGACGCCGCGGCGGCGATCACCTGTCCGGCCGCCGTGCGCGGGTCACGCGGTTCGGGGCGGCCGAGCGCGCGGGCCATGGCGCGCCCGTCGACCTCCAGGTCCCAGCAGCCGTCGGCGCCGCAGGGGCAGCGGAGCGACGGGTCGCCGAACGGCATGTGGCCGAACTCGCCGCCCGCGCCCGTGGCGCCGTCCACCGGCCGTCCGTCCACGACGAGGATGCCCCCGACCCCGACCTCGACCGTCAGGTGCAGGACGACCCGCGTCCCCGCGCCCGCGCCTCGCCTCGCCTCGGCCAGCCCGGCGAGCGAGGCGTCGTTGCCGACGAGCAGGGGGATCCCGGGCGGCCGGAGCGGTTCGAGGTCCACGTCCCGCCAGCCCATCCCGGACGCCTGGACGACCGTCGTACCGCTGACCGTGCCCGCGACGCAGGCGGAGACGGCGCGGAGCCGGCGGCCGTAACGGGCGTGCAGGGCCGACACGCGGTCGCCGAGCGTCCCGAGGACGTCCGGGGTGCCGGAGTGGCCGCCGGCCTCCTCCGCGACGACGCGCCCGCCCAGCTCGACGCAGCCCGCCCGCCAGCGCTCGTGGCTGATGTCGACGACGCACACGAGCGGGCCGTCCCGGTGGGCGACGAGCGCCGGGGAGGGGCGGCCGCGCCCGCCGGTCGGCGCGTGGACCTCGTCCACCAGGCGGGCCGCCTTCAACCGTCCGATGATCTCGGTCGCGGACCCGCTGCTCAGCCCCAGCGCCCGCGCCGCCTCCGCGCGCTTCGCGGACGGGTGCGCGTGCACGTACCGGAGCACGGCCAGGACCCCCTGGCTGCGCAGCGCGCGCGCCGAGTGCGCGGTCATCCGCTCCATGGGTGACATCCTGGCCCGTGCGACTTATCCTCGTACCACGAGTTTAATAGAGGAGGCGCGATGAAGCCTGCCGGTGCGGGTCCGCTCGCCGGTCGGACGGCCGGGACGCTCGGGCTGTACGCCGCCTTCGGATGCCTCGGGTACCTGCTCACCGCGCTCGGCGCGATCCTTCCCGAACTGCGGGAGGAACGCGGCCTGCCGCGCACCGAGGCCGCCCTCTACCCCTCCGCCTTCGCCCTCGGGCTGGTGGTCGTGGGGCTGACCGGGCACCGCGCGGCGGAGCGGCTCGGGCGCGCCGGGATCCCCGTCGCCCTGGCCGCGCTCGTCGGCGGCGCCGCGCTGCTGGCCGCCTCCGGCGGACGCCTCGGCACGGCCGCCGGAGCCCTGGTCCTCGGCCTCGGCGGCGCGGGGCTCGTCCAACTCGTCCCGACCGCGCTGCGCGCCGCGCACCGCGGCGATGGAACGATCCAGATCGGGGAGGCCAACGCGGTCTCCAGCGCCGCGTCCGTGCTCTCCCCGATCCTCATCGGCGCCGCCCTGGCCCACGGCCTCGGCTGGCGCACCGCCTTCGCCGCCCCGCCCCTCCTCGCGGCCGCCGCCCTCCTCGTGCTCGTCCGCCCGCACCGCATCCCCGCCGGGGTTGACCTGGCACCCGCCCTGCCCCCGCGCAGCGCGCCCGTCGGCGCCGCCGCCGGTGCCCAGCCGACCGATGCCCGGCCTGCGGAAGTCGGGCCCACCGGCGCCGGGCCTGCCGACGCCGAGTCCGCAGGTGCCGGACGAGGCGGGACGGGGTTCTGGGGGCGGTGGGTCGATCTCGTCCTGGCCGTGGGGGTCGAGTTCTGCATGGTGTTCTGGGCGGCGGACTTCCTCGGGAGCGCCAAGGGGCTGGGCTCGGGGGCCGCGGCCACGTTGTCGGCGGGGTTCGTGCTCGGGATGGCCGCCGGGCGGGCGGTCGCGGGCCCGGTCGTCCGCCGCGGGGGACGGCCCGACCGGCTGCTCGCGCTCGCGGCGGCCGTCGGGATCGGAGGCTTCGCGGTGCTGTGGACGTCGCCCGCGCCGGTCGCGGTCGCCGGGCTGGTGGTGACGGGGCTCGGGGTGGCGCTGCTCTACCCGGTGATCCTGGGGCAGGCCCTCGCCGCGCGCCCGTCCGAGCCTGCGCGGGCCGCGGCGCGGTGCGCGCTCGCGTCCGGGGTGGCGATCGGCGTAGCCCCGCTCGTGCTCGGAGCCCTCGCCGACCTCACCACCCTGCGCGCCGCCGTGTTCGTCGCGCCCGTCCTGCTGCTGGCGCTGCTGGCCCGCTGCGGGCGGCGGCTCAGAACGGGACCGGTGTCGTGACCACGCCCGCGCGGCGGAATGTCAGGTCACTTTGCCGCGGACGTAGACCCACGCGCCGTCATGGCGCACGAACCGGCTGACCTCATGCAATTCCCCGGGCTCCGTGCCCGCCAGGTAATGGGCGCGGAATTCCACGACGCCCTTGTCGTCGTCGGGGCCGCCGCCCTCGGTGCGGACGATCTCCAGTTCCGTCCAGCGCATGCCGTCCTCGAAACCGATCCGCTCCGGACGGGTCGCCGGATGCCAGGTCGCCAGCAGGTACGCCTCGTCCTCCACCGCGAACGCGCTGAACCGCGACCGCATCAGCCGCTCCGCCGTCGCCGCCGTCTCCTCGCCCCGGTGCAACGGCCCGCAGCAGTCCCGATACCGGGGGCCGACACCGCAGGGACATCTCTTCGCCACCCCCCGATTCTGCCTTGCGGAACGGCACCCGCGCGGCCACCCTGATCGCCGTGCCCGTCTGAGCCCAGATCCTCGTGGAGGTGTCGTATCGAGCCGTCTGCCGATCGTCTAGGAGGTGAAGAGAGCCGTTCCAACGACACGGAGGAGCACGTCGTGGACCTGACGATGAACACGATCGACATCGTGGTGTCCGACATGGACGCCGCCATCGCCTTCTACCGCCGGCTCGGCCTGGAGTTCAAGGTCGACTCCGCCTACCCCGACCACGCGGGCTGCGACCTGCCCGGCGGGCTGCACATCATGCTCGACACCGAGGCGTTCCGGGTCCCCACCCTGCCTGGCTGGACGAGGCCGTCCGGCGGCGCACGGAACTTCCTCGCGTTCCAGGCCGCGGCCCCCGAGGAGGTGGACGCCAAGTACGCCGAGCTGACCGAGGCGGGGTACACCGGGGTCAAGGAGCCGTGGGACGCGTTCTGGGGGATGCGGTACGCCACCGTCCTCGACCCGGACGGCAACGGGATCGACCTGTACGCGACCCTGCCCGCCGGCTGACCGGCCGACCCCGACGGAGGGGAAGACGCAAGTGAAGTACGTTCTCATGTTCGTCGAGACCGAGGAGTACGCCCAGGAGCTGGCCGCCATGAGCGAGGGCGACCGCCAGGCGGCGTACGAGCGGGTCGCGGAGTGGTTCGCCCGGCATTCGGCCCAGATCACTCATCACGCGCATCTGGAGCCCGCGCACACGGCCACCACCCTGCGCCTGGACGGGCCGGACCCGCTGCTCACCGACGGCCCCTTCGTCGAGGGCAAGGAGGTCGTGAGCGGCTACGCGGAGGTCGAGGCCGCCGACCTCGACGAGGTCCTCGCCATCGCCCGCGGCTGGCCCGCCTGCCCGGTCGTCGAGATCCGTCCGATCACCTGAGGGACCGCATCCCGTGACCGACGAGGCGCACGCCGAGCTGGCCCGCGTGGTGCGCGAGCACGCGGGCCGGCTGACGGCGTGCCTCATCCGGACGCTCGGGGACTTCGCCGCCGCCGAGGACGTCATGCAGGACGCCGTCGAGACGGCCCTGAGGCGCTGGCCCGAGGAGGGCGTCCCCGACCATCCGGACGCCTGGCTCCTCACCACCGCCCGGCGCCGCGGCATCGACCTCCTGCGCCGCCAGGCCAACTACCGCGACAAGCTCGCCCGGCTCCAGTGGCCGGTGCCGGGCGAGCCCGACGACCGGCTCAAGCTGGTCTTCGTCTGCTGCCACCCCGCGCTGCCCGTGGCCGCGCAGGTCGCGCTCACGCTGCGCACCGTGTGCGGGCTGACGACCGGGCAGATCGCCGCCGCGTTCCTGGTCCCGGAGACGACCGTCGCGCGGCGGATCACCCGCGCCAAGCGCAAGATCACCGACGCGCGGATCCCGTACCGGATCCCGTCGGACGACGAGCTCGACGCGCGGGTGAACCAGGTCCTCGCCGTC
This sequence comes from Actinomadura sp. NPDC000600, assembly GCF_040492135.1. Taxonomy (NCBI): domain Bacteria; kingdom Bacillati; phylum Actinomycetota; class Actinomycetes; order Streptosporangiales; family Thermomonosporaceae; genus Actinomadura; species Actinomadura sp. NPDC000600. The sequence continues at coordinate 298,945 of NZ_JBEUPD010000004.1, read as the reverse complement.
GTGTACCTGCTGTTCAACGAGGGCTACCTGACCAGCGGCGGCGACCGCCCGCACGCCCGCGACCTCGCGGAGGACGCCGAGTGGCTGGCCGGAAGCCTCGCCTGGCTCATGCCGCGCGAGCCCGAGGTCCTCGGCCTGCTCGCCCTCATCCGGCTCCACCAGGCCCGCACCGCCGCCCGCTTCGACGGCGGCCACCTCGTCCCGCTGCGCGACCAGGACCGCGGCGCCTGGGACCACGAGGCCGTCGCCGAGGCCTCCCGGCTCATCGCCCGCGCCGCCGCGATGAGACGGCCCGGCCCGTACCAGCTCCAAGCCGCCATCGTCGCCTGCCATGCCGAGGCCCCCACGTGGGACGACACCGACTGGACGCAGATCCTCGTCCTGTACGACATGCTCCTGCGCATGACGGACACGCCGATCGTCCGGCTGCACCGCGCCGTCGCCGTCCGCTACGTCCAGGGGCCGGCCGCCGCCCTGGACGCGCTCGCGCCCCTCGCCGAGGCCCTCGACGGCCACCACCTGTTCCACGCCGTCCGCGCCGAACTGCTGCGCGACCTGGGCCGCCGCCTCGAGGCCCATACAGCCGACCGCCGGGCCCTCGCCCTGGCGGGGAACCCGGCCCAGCAGGCCCTCCTCGCCGAACGCCTCAGCTGGACGTGACGTCCTGCCCCGCCGCCGCGCGCGGGGCCGCCCGACAAGATCGTTTTGTGAGGCTTGGCCGGCATCCCGGGCGGGCACGTAAATGATCAAGTTCGGATCGCCCCGGGGCCGGAGCGCCGCGGAGGCGATCGTCCGACCTCGACGGAGAGGGACTCGATGGCGACTCTCAGATCCGCCCGCCGGCTTCCGCTGGCGGTCGCGGCGGCCGGCGCCGCCGCGCTCGGGCTGTTCGCGCCCGCCGCGGGCGCCGACGTCCGGTACGAGCCGGGCGCCCCAGGTATCGGCGACCCCTACTTCCCCTACCTCGGCAACGGCGGGTACGACGTCACGCACTACCACCTGAAGACGGCCTACGACCCCGGCACCGACGAGCTCACCGGCACGACCACCATCAAGGCGACCGCCACCCAGAACCTCTCCAGGTTCAACCTCGACTTCTACAAGATGAACGTGCGGTCGGTGAGCGTGAACGGCCGCAGGGCGTCCTACGACCGCACCGGCGAGCGCGAGCTGGAGATCACCCCGCCGAAGGGGCTGCGGAAGCGGAGCGCGTTCACCGTGACCGTCCGGTACGACGGGGTGCCGGAGGTCCTGAGCGGCCCGATCATCTTCGACCTCCCGTACGGGTTCGTCCCCACCAGGGACGGCGCGACGGTCATGGGCGAGCCCAACGGCGCGTCCACCTGGTTCCCGGCCAACGACCATCCGCGCGACAAGGCGCTGGTCACGCTGGAGACGACCGTCCCCCGGGGCCTCAAGGCGATCGGCAACGGACGCCTCGTGAAGCAGTGGACCGCCCACGGCAAGGACACCTTCCTGTGGCGGGAGGACCGGCCGATGGCGACGTACCTGGTGACCAACTCGATCGGACGGTTCAACGTCTCCACGACGACCACCCCCAAGGGCGTCCCGCAGCTCGACGCGGTCGACCCGGACATCGCCTCCGACCCCGACGCGCTGAGCACGCCGCGCCACACCACGCGGGTCACCGACGAGCTGGCCGGCTACTTCGGCGACTACCCGTTCACCAGCACCGGCTCCATCGTCGAGAACGACAACGTGCCGCCGCTCAATCTCGAGTACGCGCTGGAGACCCAGACGCGTCCCACCTACCAGAGCCCGCCCGTCGAGCGGGGCGTGGCGCACGAGATGGGCCACCAGTGGTTCGGCGACAGCGTCTCGGTCCGCGACTGGAAGGACGTCTGGTTGAACGAGGGCTTCGCGAAGTGGGTCGAGTGGTACTGGGCGGAGAAGCACGGCGGCCAGTCCGCGCAGCTGTCGTTCGAGCAGTCCTACGAGAACCCGCCGCCCATCCAGCCGGACCGGCCCCCGTTCTGGGACGTCGTGCTCGCCGACCCGACCCGCGACCAGCTGTTCCACCGCGCGATCTACTTCCGCGGCGCGATGACCCTCCAGGCCCTGCGGCACAAGATCGGTGACGGGCCGTTCCTGCGGCTCGTGCGCACCTGGGTGGCCGAGAAGCGGTACGGCAACGGCAGCACCGGGGAGTTCGAGGCCCTGGCCGAAAGGATCTCCGGTCGGGACCTGGACGCCTTCTTCAAGGTCTGGCTCCACAGCCCCGGGAAACCCGCGGACTGGTGATCCCGCCCTGGGGCCGGCAACCCGCCTGCCGGTCCCTCGGCCCTCCCGGCACGCGGGCGGATCCCGCGGTACCGCTCCGGGCTCAGTCCAGCAGCAGGCCCATGTAGTACTCGTTGACCCGGTGCCCCTGGACGTCCAGCGCCGCCCGCCGGAGCCCCTCTACCTGAAAGCCGCAATTCAGGTAAAGCGCCAGGGCGTGGCGATTCTGCTCCATGACGGTGAGTTCCAGGCGTCGCATTCCGCGCGTCCGCGCCTCCTGGACCGCCGTCCGCATCAGCGCTCCGCCCAGACCCCGGCCGCGATGGCCCGAGCGCACTCCGGCGATCACGCGGCCGGTGCGCTTGGCCCTGGCGTAGGGGAGCACCACCACGTCGACGTAGCCCACCGCCGCGGGCCCGTCCAGCGCCACGACCAGGTACGACAGGTTGCGTCCCTCGGCGCAGGCGGCCAGGCGCAGCTTCAGCGGCTCCAGGTCGGGCTCCCGCTCGCCGGGCTCCAGGAGCATGAACTCCGTCTCGTTATCCAGAATGTGCTGCAACTCCGCCAGAGCCGACGCGTCTCCCGGACGCGCCAGCCGGATCAACGGATCATTAACCGTCACGCCCTCAGTGTGCCAGATGCAAATAGACCCCATTTTCAACCAAACGCCACAACTGCGTCCCAAATCCGCAAGAAACGAGCCGTCAACCGGTAACGGCGCCGCCCACCGCCATTACCTTCCGCGTGGCGCGTCCGCGTCCGCCGGGGGCCGCCCTCCGCCTCCGGCACGACCGCGGGCCCGGAATCGGGGTGGGTTCCGGGCCCGTTCTCGTCGTGGCGCCTCTCGCCCTCGGGGCGGGGCGCGACCGTCGGCCCGCGCGGCGGACCGGACGATCCCGATCAGTAGTTCGGGTTGTTCGCGGTGGGGATCTGGATGCTGATCGGAAGGTCGCCTCCGGACAGGAAGAGCAGGGTGCCCAGGCGGATGATCTCGTCGAACGCCCAGTAGATCTCCAGCAGCCCGGGGGGAGCGTCCGTGATCTTGAGCAGGCCCTCCTTGATGGCGACGAAGGTCGGCCAGAACGCGGCGAAGGCCGGGTCCCACACCGGTTCCCGCGGGATCTTCAGCCAGCCGGCGATCTCGTCGCCGAGCATGTAGCGCGTGAGCGCGCCGAGGATGTGCGTGGTCAGGATCCCGCCGTCGATGGTCGCGCCGAGGTGGAGCAGGACGTCGGCCAGCTTGATGCCCTCGGGGGTGGGGGCGAGGACCGGGTCGAGGACCTGCGCGGCCTGGGCGTCGGCCTCGTCCCAGGAGTTGGGGATGTACTCGTCCAGGATGCCGAGCATGTGCGCGGTCAGCTGCCAGGAGTGCAGGAACGCCGCGGACTCGTCGGCCGGGATCGGCACCTTCCACCTGGCGAGCTGCTTCATCACCGTCGTGGGCAGGCTGTGCCAGGTGACCATCATGTCCGCCTGGCTGATCGGGATCTGCTCGTCGGCGACCTGGTCCCAGTACGTCGACTGGGGCAGCAGGTGGCGCACGCCCGCGTGGGCCAGCCGCGTCTTGACGCAGGTGACGATCATCTCGCCGTCGGGCTGGAAGGCGTTCCGGGTGCCGATGTCGTAGCCGAGCTTGGCGGTCTTGGTGATGCGGTCCTTCATGTCCGCGCCGCCCTTGGAGTAGTAGACCGCGCGCGCCTCGTGCGGGATGGCCGTGCTCATCATCCCGCTGGCGAAGCCGTAGGTGACGCCGAGGTAGGTGCCGCGCTTCTGGTTGAACTTGAACGCGGTCGCGAGCTTCGTCTGGTCGGCCCAGGAGGGCGGCTGGCGGGCCTTCTCGATGAACTGCCGCAGGTCGTTCGGCAGCCCGCTCGGCAGCGCCTGGCCGTTCTTGGTCCAGGTCTTCAGCAGCTTGTTGACCTCGGGGACGGCCCCGTCGTCGATCAGCGAGGCGACGAGCGGGTCGGCCTCCTCGTCCCACACCCACCGGGGGTCGACCCCCTTGCCGGCGCCCACGACCGATCCCTTGGGGGACCACGTCCACAGCGGCCTGGCCTGCGCGGGCGTCGCGACGCTCAGCGCGCCGAGCGCGCCGAGCACCCCGCCCGTCATCAGCACGTTGCGTCTGCTGGGTTGTTCCATGCCTTTCCCTCCTCGGGAGCCGAGAGCGGCAGGCTGATACAATGAAACGCATTGCGCTTCTGCGTATCAGCGTCGACATCATGAGAGCACACTGTGGGCTTCGTCACAAGACCCTTCGTGACGAAGGTGAACGATTCGGGCAGAATCAATGGCCTCGGGAGGGGATCGTGGAACCTGTGCTGTCGTTCCTCATGACGTCCGCGGACTCGGAGTCGATGCTGGAGAGCGTCTACGTCGAGGCCGTCGAGCAGGTCGACGACGTGGACGAGACCCGGTCGCGCGTCCTCGACGCGGCCTACGCGCAGTTCTGCCGGATGGGCATCCAGCGGTCCACGATGGACGACGTGGCCCGGCGCGCCGGCGTCTCGCGGATCACGGTCTACCGGCGCTTCGCCACCAAGGACGCCCTGGTGGAGCAGGTGGTGCGGCGGGAGTTCCGCCGGTACTTCGACCGGTTCCTGGTCGAGATCGAGCAGGCCGAGACCGCCGCCGACCGGGTGGTGCTGGGCTTCGTGAGCTCGCTGCGCGCCATCCGGGGCAACCCCCTGATCGGCGGCCTGATCGCCACGGAACCGGACCTGCTGCTGCCCTCCCTGATCGGGGACGGCCGGACCCTCGCCACCGTCCGGCGGTTCGTCGCCGACCAGCTCCGCCGCGAGCAGCGCGCCGGCAACGTCTCAGCCGACCTCGACACCGAGTACGTGGCCGAGATGATGGTCCGGATCTCCGGCTCCCTCCTGGCGATCCCCAGCCACATCATCGACCTCGACGACGAAGACCAGCTGGCCGCCCTGGCCCGCCGCTTCCTGGTCCCCATGCTGGAACCGGGAACCCCCCGCCTCGACCACCCCTGACCCCGAGGAGCCGGGGGCGGCCCGCCACCGTCAGCCGGGACGCTTGACGGCCGTCTGAAGGCCGATCCCGGTGCCGGTGAGGACGGCCGGTGCGGCCGGCGCCAGACCGGCGTCCCGCTGCCACTGGGCGATCTCGTCGGGCGACCATGTGCCCGCGCGGCTCGTCAGCCCGAAGTAGAAGTCGGTGAGCGCGCCGAACTGACTGACCTCGCCGGCGGGGTCGAGGCGGAAGGGCTCGATGACGGCGTGGACGCCGCCGGGCCGCAGCGCCCGGGCGGCGCGTCCGGCCAGGATCCGGTTCTGCTCGGCGGTGAGATGGTGCGCGACGCTCGCCAGCAGCACGACGTCGTAGTCCTCGGTACCGAGATCGTCGTGCAGAGCGTCGCCCTCGCGATGCACGACGCGGTCGCCCATCCCCTCGGCGGCGAGCAGCGGCGCCGCGTGTTCGACCGCCTCGGGCAGGTCGAGGACCACGGCGGACAGCCCGGGATGTTCCCGGCACAGGGCCACCGAGTGGTACCCGTGCGAGCCGCCGATGTCCAGCAGGGCCCGGGCGCCCGCGGGAACGGGGATCAGCCGTGCCGCCTCCTGCGCGGGGACGGTCGCCAGCGCCCGCATACCGCGCTGGTAGGCCGCCCACCCCAGGTCGTCCAAGTGCTCGTGGACGTCCACCGGACGGCCGGTGCGCACGTACTCCACGGCGTGCGCCATCACGTCCCACTCGTAGAACTGGAACTCCAGCTTGTCGGCCAGGGAGCGCGGACCGCGGCGCGGGAGCCAGGTCCCTGCCTGCGGAGTCAGCGAGTAGGTGTCGTGGTCGGCCCGCAGGTATCCGGCCCCGACGAGCGCGAGGAGGAGCTTTCCGGTGGCCCGCGGGTGGGTCCGGCAGCGTTCGGCGACCTCGTCGAGCGTGGCGGGGCCGCCCGCGAGAGCGTCGAAGACGCCCAGGTGCGTCGCGGTCATCACCACCCGTGCCAGGGTGAACGCGAACTGCGTCTCGAACAGCGGCGTCGGGGCCAGCCCCGCCTCCAGCGCTCGGCGCTCCTGAGGACTGTCCGGGATCACTCCGATTCTCATGCTCTCCCCCTGACGGCGGTCGACTGAACGGCCTCGGTACGTCGAGTCTCGCCGAGTCGGCCCGGCGCGCCCTTGGACACGAGTGCACATCCATTGGCCGCCAATGCGGCCGGACTTCCGGATGCCTGGGTGAGCGGACGAGATGGCCGTGGCCACCGCGTCTTCGGCGAGTGCGCGGATCGCCAAGGACCGCGCACCGTCCTCCATGGCGGCAACGCGCCCGCGGACCCGACGCTTGGCTGCGGTACCGGCGGACGCGGCTCCGCGGACGGGAGGAAGCATGACCAGGCACTGGACGGCGGTCGTGCTCGGCTGCGCTCTCGCCGCGGGGACGGCGGCGTGCCAGGCGCCCGGACAGGCGGGAGGCGGTCCAGGCTCCAGCGGCTTTTCCCTCCTGGACCCGGTCGGCCGCAGGCTCTACCACCCGCTGCGTCAGGACAATGAGAGCGGGGAGGCGTTCGGCAGCTTCTACAGCGCGCCACTGGCACCGTGGGTGCGCTACGAGGCGCACGTGTACTTCCCCGCGCTGCCGCCCGGTGCCCGCCGGGTCACCGTGCTCACGCCGGGGACGACGGCCGAGATGCCCGGGGTACCGGTGGTCAGCGGCGCCGCGCGGCCGTCCGTCCCCATACCGACGGCCGGGGAGCGCCCTCCTACAACCAGTCCCTGTCGGAGCGACGCGCCGCCGCCGTGCGCGACGCGCTGCGACAGGCGACCGGCGGGCGGCACCACCGCTTCCAGGTCGCCGGGAAGGCGGCCGACGAGCCGATCGCCGAGGAGACGACCGCCGGCGGAGCCGACAACCCCGCGGGCCGCGCGCGCAACCGGCGCGTCGAGATCTCCTACTCGCTCCGCACGGCGGCGGGCGCCGACCGCCCCACCGGGACGCCTGGCGTCGCCAAGCGCGGAGAGACAGGGCCGCCGTCCCCGTTCCGCGGCGGAGACGGGCCGGTGGTGGCCGAGCGCACCGCGACCGAGGGCGTCACCGGCGCCTTCCTCAGCGGAACCCTCCTCCTGGACGAGTCCGACCTGCCGCAGCGCACCTACATGTACGTCCCCGCCCCGCCCCGCGGCACCACCAGGGCCACCCTCGACGCCGGCCCCTTCGGAAAGATCCCCAACGTGCCTCTCCAAGGACGATGAAATGAGCACGAATTACGTTTTCGCAGGCAGCGATCTCATCGAACGCCAGCTGCGGTGCATCTCCGAGACCTTCGACGAGGCCACCGCTCGGACACTGGGCAAGACCGGGATCGGACCGGGATGGCGGTGCCTGGAGGTCGGCGCCGGGAACGGATCGGTCGCCGGGGCGATGGCCGCCATGAGCGGGCCCCGCGGCCACGTGATGGCGACCGATATCGACATCGGCCACCTGCGCGCCGCCGACGGAGTGCAGGTGCGGCGCCACGACATCGTCCAGGATCCGCTGCCCGAGGGGCACTACGACCTGATCCACGCACGGCTTCTGCTGATGCATCTGCCGCAGCGGCGTGCGGTCGTCGAGCGGCTGACGCGGGCGCTGCGTCCCGGCGGCTGGCTGGTGACCGAGGACTACGACCTTTCGGGACGGCTCAGTCTCGTGGCCGCGCCCTATCGGGAGGCCTCCGGGCTCGTGGCCAAGGCATGGAACGGCCTGCGGACCGTGTTGAGCGAGGCCGGCGTCGACCTGGCGTGGGGCGGCCAGGCGCGCCATGCGTTCACCGAGGCCGGGCTCACCGACGTGTGCGCCGAGGCGATCGGCTTCTCGGGCGGACCCGGCTCGCCGGGACGCGAGCTGGTTCCGATCGCGATCGAGCAACTGGGGCCGCGCCTCATCTCCGCCGGACTCCTCACGGCGGACGAACTGGGCTCCTGCCTCGCGGCGCTCAGGGCCCCGCACGCCATCGTCTTCACCCCGCCGTACGTCGTCACGCTTGGCTGTCGCAAAGGCGGTTGACCGCGTCCTCCGCATTCGTTCATATGGGCCATAGAGCCTCTGCGAGGTGCGAGGCGCTGATCGAAGCTCTGCCGGGGGAGGGGGCGGTGGTCGTGAGAACGCTGTTCAGCACCGATGACGTGCCGGACGCCGAGCGGTACGGCTACTGGCAGCACATGCACCGCGAGGCGCTGGCCGCCGAGTACGTCTTCCCGAACGGCCGGCACGACTGGTTCCGCGGTCACTGCGCCGTCACGCAGGTCGGAGCGATGAGAGCGGCCGTGCTGACCTGCGCCGGCGGCCCGGCTCCCGGGGTGGGGGAAGGCCGCCGCACCCCCGGATTCACCGACCAGCTCGACGGCTACGAGCTCAAACTGGCGATCGCCTGCGAAGAGTTCGCCGTGACCCAGGACGGCCGCCGGGCCGACCTGCGGGCAGGGGACTTCACCCTCACCGACCTCGCCCGGCCGTCCTCGGCGACGGTCGTGGGCCGCCACCGCAAGAAGGTCGTCTCCATCACCATGCCCCGGGCACTGCTGCCGTTGCCACCTGCCCAAGTCGCGCGGCTCACCGCCGTCCCGCTGCCCGGGCAGGACGGAGCCGCCGCCCTGGCATCGACCTTGCTTCGGCGCGTCACCGCGGACGCCGGGGCCTACCGGCCCGCCGAAGCCGCCCACATCTCCAACGCCCTGCTCGACCTGGTCGCCGCCGCCCTCGCCGGACGCATCGCCACGCCCGCCGCGGTACCGCCCGAAGTCGAGCGCACCGCCCTGCTGCACCGCATCTACGCCTACCTGCACCAGCGCCTGGGCGACCCCGCCCTGACCCCGCGGCAGATCGCCGCCGCCCACAACATCTCGCTCCGCCAACTCCACAAGCTGTTCGAGAGCGAGGACTGCACGGTCGCCGAGTGGATACGCCGCCGGCGCTTGGACCGCTGCCGCCGCGACCTCACCGACCCCGCCCTGTCCAACCGTCCGGTCGGCGCCATCGCGGCCCGCTGGGGCGTCCGCGACCCCGGCCACTTCAGCCGCCTCTTCCGCGCCGCGTACGGCGTCCCGCCCGGCGAGTACCGGACCCTGTACACGCCGCGCCACGCCCCACCGCGCGCCTAGGCGCGGGCCGGCCCGGGGGTGTCAGACGGCCCGGTGGACGGCGTTGTGGAAGCCGTCGAGAAGGTGCTCGGCGAAGAGGCGGGCCACGAGCTCACCGCGGGTGGTGGTGCCGGTCTTGCCGAAGACGGCCTTGATGTGGTCGCGCACCGTGTGGGCGGAGAGGGTGAGCGCGGCGGCGATCTCTCTCGTGGTGAGCCCCCGCGCGAGCAGCATGACGATCTCGGTCTCCCGTTCCGTGAGGCGGTAGGACTCCAGCAGGATCGGGGTGAGGTCCGCGGCCCTCGCCGGTTCGATCACCATGGCGACGTCGCCGGCGCCGTCCTGCATGGGGCCGGCGGTGACCCGGAACCAGCGGCCCGAGCGGCCCCGCACCCGCGTGACGAGCCGGCTCGCGGTACGGGTCGACCGGGCTCGCGTCGCGACGGTGCCGAGGATCGTGGGCAGACCGGGTTCGTCGACGCCGGTGGTGCGAAGGTCGTCGAGGAGTTCGCCGGCCTCGACGGTGAGGTCCCGGATCCCGTTGGCGCCGTCGACGACGACCATCGCCGTGGGGGAGCCCGCGTCGGCTTCGAGCCTGCACGCGCTGCTCTTGACGGAGCGGGTGATCAACGGCAGGAGAGCCTGGACGTGCTCGACCTCGCGGCGGGGGAACGGGCCGTCCGCGGAGGCCCGGAGGAGGGCGGCGACACCCCAGCAGCGGCCCCCGACGACAAAGGCGGCGCGGAGTTCGTCGGCGACGCCCAGGGGGGCGTACAGGTCGGTGTAGATCGGCGCCCGCGCGAGGTCGCCGTCCGTGGCCTCGAACAGCGTGGCGACCGGGTCGGTGCTGCGGGCCAGGGTGTTGAACTTGTTGAAGCCGGGGGCGAGGAGCTCGTTGTCCCAGAAGGGGCCGCAGGCGTCCGGCGAGAAGCCTTCGACCACCCCGCCGGTCGGCAGCAGCGTGCGGGGATCCGCCGTCATCACCGCGCACCAGGAGAAGCGCGTGACCGCGTGCAGCGCCGCCACGGTCTCGTTGAGCACGGTGACCATGGGAGTCTCCGCCGTCACCTCCCGAAGGAGGCGGTCACGGGCGCGGGCGAACTGCTCGGTGCGCACGCAAGCAGGCTACGAGGCGTGCGCCCGCGCCGCCATCCCGCGATTGAGGGGGCCGACCGTCCGGACGGGGGGCGCCCTCCACCAGGTCAGGGGATTCTCGCCGGACGAGCACGCTCCGTACGTTGCGTTCATCGACTCACTCGAAGGGATCGCGATGACCACAACGGAGGCGGCCTCCGCGGCGCAGCCCGTACGGGCCGCCCTGGTCGGCATTCAGCACGTCGGGCTCACCGTCACCGACGTCGAGGCGAGCGCGGCCTGGTACCAGAGAGTCCTGGGGCTCCGGCGCCAGTTCGACGAACCGCACCATCGGAGCGACAAGGGCGGCTATTCGATCGTGCTGGGCACGGACGACATGGCGTTCAACCTCGGGCTCGACCACCACCCCGGGAACGGAGGGGAGGGATTCGACCCCGTCAGGACCGGCCTGGACCATCTCTGCCTCCAGGTGGCGTCGCTGGACCGGTTGCACGCGTGGACGGCGCGGCTCGACGCCGAGGGCGTCGCGCACTCCGGCGTCTACCCGATGGAGGGCATGCCGATCTCGCTCCTCACCTTCCGCGACCCCGACGGGATCCAGCTCGAGCTGATCGCCTTCCACTCCTGACCGCCGCACGAGAACGACTGGAGAACCCATGGACACGACGCATTCTCAGGGGACCACGCCGCGCGAGGTCATGGACGAGGTGCTCGCCCGCCACTTCGCCGCGGAGGAGGCCCACGACCGGCCGGGGATCCTCGCCACGCTCACCGACGACGCCGAGCACGAGCCGGTGGGGTTCCCCGGCGCCCCGTTCCACGGACACGACGAGCTGATGGGCTTCTACGAGGCGCTCTTCACCGAGCTCGAGCAGGTCGCCGTCGAACCCGTCCGCCGGCTCCACGGCCCTGGCTTCCTCGTCGACGAGGTGCAGTACCGCGGCAGGGCGTACCGGAACTTCATGGGCTTCGACTTCGGGCCGGACGGCAGGCCGGTCGACTTCCGGCTCCTCCACGTCTGCGAGTTCACCGGCGACCGGATCAGCCGCGAGCAGGTGTGGCTCGACGTGAACGCGATCCGAGCCCAGGCGCGCTGACGGATCCGTCCCCGGGCCGAGCGGGACCCGAGGCCGTCCGCGGAGGGGGGCGTGACAGGATGTGACCTGTCGTGACCCCCATGCCTCCGCTCAGGTCAGTGCGCGCGTCGATCTTCGCGACGGTGTGCGTGATCCTGACGTGCCTCGGGCACTTCACGGCGTCGGGCCGTCCGATCGCCGTCTGGGCGGTCGGCGCGGCGTTCGCGGGCACGCTGGGGTTCGCGTACGTCCTGGCAGGGCACGAGCGGTCCCTGGCCACGATCATGGGCGGGCTGCTGGGCGGCCAGTTCGTGCTGCACACGCTGTTCACCGCCGGTCACGCGCACCATGCGGCCGGTCGGCCGGTCGTGCACGATGATGACGCCTCCGGCGGTCTCGGCATGACGCTGGCGCACTTGCTGGCCGCGGTCGTCTCGGCCTGGTGGCTGCGGCGAGGTGAGCGCGGCGCCTGGCGGCTGGCACGCCTGGCGGCCGGGGCCCTGCTACGCCCGCTGCTGCTGTCCTTGCAGGTCGCGGAGGTCCTCGACGGACCTGCCGTGGTCCCCGGCGAAGCCTTCCTGCCGCGCCCGCGAAGCCCGGTGCTGCGGCACGTCCTGGTCCTGCGCGGCCCTCCGGCCGGTGCTCTGGCGCGTTGACGCGCCTGACGTGACGACCCCTGCCGCGGGTTGTCTTCACCGTGCGCTCACGCACGGTCCGTTCCAGCACCAGCCGAAGGACTTCACATGCTCAGCAAGAACGACGTGCGCCTGCCTGCCCTCATTGCGGGCCTGGTCGCCTCTTCCCTGCTCCTCGCCGCCTGCGGCGGTGAGGCATCCGACACCGCCCCTCCGGCCGCGCCGACGGCCCCCGCCGCCGGGAGGGCGGCGGCGCTGACGGTGACCGATCCCTGGGTGAAGACCGCGGACAAGGGCATGTCGGCGGCGTTCGGCAGCCTGGTCAACCCGACCGGCGCCGACGTCACCGTCGTCTCGGTCACCACCCCGGTCTCGCCGAAGGCCGAACTGCACGAGGTCGCCGGCACGGGCGGAATGACGAAGATGCGGCCGGTCAAGGGCGGTTTCGTCGTCCCCGCCGGCGGCCGCCTCGAACTCAAGCCGGGCGGGTTCCACATCATGCTCATGGACGTGAAGACCCCGATCAGGCCGGGTGACCGGGTCGCGTTCACCCTCACCTTGAAGGACGGCGCCACGGTCCCGTTCAGCGCCCTCGGCAAGGCCTTCGAGGGCGGCAACGAGTCGTACGCGCCGGAGGGCTGATGTCCGCGCGGAACCTCAGCCGGCGGGCCCTGTTCACCGGTGGGGCGGTGGTGGCGGCCGGACTGGCCGCCGCCTCGTCCTGCGGCCCCGACCGGCCCGCCGGGACGCGACCGCACGACCAGCCGCCGCCCGGGATCGAGCCCTTCCACGGACCCCACCAGGCCGGCATCGCGACGGCCCCGCAGACCCACGCGGCGTTCGTCGGTCTCGACCTCAGACCCGGCGTCGACCGCGCCGGACTCGGCCGGTTGATGCGGCTCCTCACCGACGACGCCCACCGCCTCACCCAGGGGCGGCCGGGCCTGGCCGACGCGCAGCCCGAACTCGCCGATCTCCCGGCCCGACTCACCGTCACCTTCGGGTTCGGCCCAGGCCTGTTCGCGGCCGCCGGACTGGAACACCAACGACCGTCCGCACGGCTGCCCCGGTTCGACGTCGACCGCCTGGAGGACCGCTGGAGCGACGGCGACCTGCTCGTCCAGGTGTGCGCCGACGACGCCGTCACACTCGCGCACGCCGTGCGCTTCATCGTCAAGGACGCCCGGGACTTCGCCGCCGTCCGCTGGACCCAGCGCGGCTTCCGCCGCACCGCCCAGCCGCCAGGCCAGACCCAGCGCAACCTGATGGGGCAGCTCGACGGCACCGTCCAGCCCGCCGACCTGGCCAGATCCGTCTGGATCTCCGATGGGCCCGCCTGGCTGCGCGGCGGGACGACGATGGTCCTGCGCCGGATCCGGATGGACCTCGAGAAATGGGATCGGGCCGACGACGCCGCCAAGCAGTTCGCGATGGGGCGCGACATCAGGACCGGAGCCCCGCTCACCGGTGAGCGCGAGCACGACGAGCCCGATCTCGCCGCCAAGAACGGCAACGGCTTCCCGGTCATCCCCGAGGAGGCCCACATCCGCCTCGCCCGCGCCGACGACCCGTCCCTGCGGATCCTCCGCCGCGGCTACAACTACGACGAAGGGATCACTCGGGAAGGCGTCGTGGATTCCGGTCTCCTGTTCGCCTGCTACCAGGCCGACCTCGACCGTCAGTTCACACCCGTCCAGAAGCGCCTCGCCGCCTCCGACATGCTCAACCTGTGGACGACGCCCATCGGCTCCGCCGTCTTCGCCGTCCCACCCGGCTGCCGACCCGGCGGTTGGATCGGCGAGACCCTGCTGGCCTGACCCTGTGAACACCTGGTGTTCCGCCGCACGACGGTCAGCGCGTCGTGCGGCGGAACACCGCCTGGCCGCAGCCGTCAGGAAGGGAGCCTTCCCGACCTTCGGGCTTCGGCGAAGGGACTTTCGTCCCTGGGGCGGGCACGGCCGAGTCGAGAGCCTTGGTCGGTCCGCTGGACCGGTCCGGCCGCGACAGGCCGGATCGACGTCGTTCCCGTCCCGAAAGGTCTGTGCCATGCCCGCCACGCCCGACGCCGACTCCGCCGGTTCCCGTCCCGCAGACTGCTTTCCGGCGTCCGAGACCGCGTTGCTGCGCGACCTCGAGCCGGTCGTCGCAGCCGAGGTGGACCGGCATCTGTCGGCGGCCACGGACTGGTCCCCTCACCAGTACGTGCCGTGGAGCCGGGGACGCGACTTCGAGTTCCTGGGCGGCGAGGGCTGGGAGCCGGGCGATTCCACCGTGTCCCCGCAGTCGCGGGAGGCGCTGCTGGTGAACCTGCTGACCGAGGACAACCTGCCCTACTACCACTCCGCCATCTCCCACATCATGGGCGGTGACGGCGCCTGGGGCTTCTGGGTGAACCGGTGGACCGCCGAAGAGGCCCGGCACAGCATCGTGATCCGCGACTACCTGACCGTCACCCGTGCCGTCGACCCCGAGGAGCTCGAACGGTACCGGATGGCCCACATGCAGGGCGGATACCAGCCCGACCATGGAGAAAGCCTCCTGCGCGGCCTCGCGTACGTGTCGTTCCAGGAGCTGGCCACCAGGGTGTCGCACCGCAACACCGGCCAGGTGTCGGGCGATCCGGTCTGCGAGCAGCTCATGGCGCGAGTGGCGTCCGACGAGAACCTCCACATGGTCTTCTACCGCAACGTCATCGCGGCGGCCTTCGAGGCGGCGCCGGACGAGACGATGCGGGCGGTCGCCGACGTGGTCACCGGGTTCCAGATGCCCGGCCACGCCATCGACGGGTTCTGGCGCAAGTCGGTCGCCATCGCGAACGCGGGGATCTACGACCTGCGGCTGCACCACGACACCGTCCTCAAGCCGGTCCTGCGGTACTGGCGGGTCCACGACCGCACCGACCTCGGACCGGCCGGAGAGGCGGCCCGCGAGCGACTCGCGGCGCATCTGGAAAGCCTTAACACCGCGGCCACCCGATTCGAGGAGCGCCGCGCCGAACGCCGCGCCCGCCAGGCAGCCCGCAGACAACAGTAAGAACGCGGCCCGCTACCAGTGACCCACGGAAATGTATGGCGTTCGAGGTGTCACCCGCTTCACTGGCGAAAGCAGTTGCGAAGAATGGTCTTGCAGGCGGGCTGCCGCCGCCGCACGCGGGCCCGCACGCGACATGAGAACAAATGCCCGATGAGCCAGGCGACGGAGGGAGCCGGGCCTCACGCAGGAACCGGGCACGCGCCTCGCTCCCGTGGCCTCCACCCCGCCGAGCAACGAGATCACCTTGACGCGGCCCGCCGGTCCAGAGCCGATGGCCCCCAGGGGCTCGAGGCAGAAAGATGAACGCCGGTCACGGCGTCGAGGCCACCAGGGGACCGCATCGGGACGATCAAGCCCTCAGATCGTCTATGACGAGATCGCTATGTCGCCCTTCCCACCCGTCGTGAGAGTCGACGAACGTCCGTCCCGTCGACCTCGCGAGGGTGACGATGTTGGACAAGAGAAGTATCACCTTGACCTCAAGGCTCCGATAGGTAGATCGACCTGCGCGCCGGCGCTCAACAGACTGGTTACCTCAAGTTCCGTCCGCGCTCACGAGAACCGTGGTACTAGTGAGGGCATGACTGAAGATTCTACCGATTACCCACAACTCGGCCTGCTGGACCTAGCGGCGGACCTATCAGTTCCAGATGTTTATTCGGGAAGCGATTTTACGCTCTACCTTCATATTAAGAATCCATTCCAAAAACAAATCTGGATCCGCTCGGTCGAACTGAGTCTGCCAACGCAGTTGCATTGGCGCGCGCCCAGCAAGGCTCCAGTGAGGAATAAAGTCGATCCAGAAATAATCAACAACATCGAAAGACGGATCAACCAAAGAGAAGAAAGGATGGCGGCAATCAGAAAACGGTTGCAGAATCGGGATGTCGAGAGTGAAGTCATCCAAAAACTGGATAGTGAACTAGATGATCTGGAGAAAAAGAATGAAAGCGACTGGTACGTCATCGCCTCCTTGCGGGCCCATATGGTCGTCACTGCAGATAAAGGTGGCCAGATAAATCTAGGAGATGTGGCGACGGAGTCACTTGCTATAAATGCACAGCGCGATTCCCAGATCTACATAGGTGATGTGAGGGCTCTAAGTAGCGCAGAGCAAGAGCGGATTCCACTCATTGGCTCTCTGCCCAGGAATGTCGCGCTAGAACCTGGATGCACCGACGTCTGGACAATCCGCCTCGGCAGTAGTCGGAACCCGTTTTTTATTCCAGCTCAATATCGCCTTCAACTCACCGTCATCTACGGCCTTGAGCCAATGAAGGGCGGCAAGCCGACCGCGGGCGAAGATCGGGTCGTGGGCGAGGGGCGAACGTTTTCGAACACTACAGCACTTATTGTGTCAGTAAAAGCTGCGCTGTGGAATGTGATATCTGGCGGACTTGTGGGAGGTGCAATTGGGAGTGTCGGGAGATCTTTGCAAGGTGCCAGGTCATTGGATCTTTTGTTTGATCAGCAGCTCTCTGGTGCAATTGGCGCACTGTTGCTCGCCTTGATACTCAGTGGTGCGGGTATAGTTTTTGCTGCCAGAAAATCCAATACCCAGGCGTTCATTTCAGTTGAAGATTTTTGGGGAGGGCTGCTGGTTGGCTTTTTGATTGGATATTCTGGTACGGCGGCGTTTAGTAATATTACTGGCGTGCCGACCGAATGAGATCGGAAATCGAGCAAACGCCGAGTTGGACGGTTCCGGACTTGCATGGGGGCAGGGCCCATAGCCTGGGTCGGTGGACGGGCGGCACCTGCCTGCCCGCAGTGGCCCGTCATGAGGCGCCCGCACGAGGTCTCCGGCGCACGTCGGGAAGCGGGCCCAGCGGCACGGTGCGGGCCCGGGTTCCCTAACGCTTTTCGCGCCTGCCGACCGGGCATCGGACTGGTCCTGTCGCGGGCTCCCAGTAGAGGCGTCGCGGCCAGGCGTAGAGTCGGCGGTGCGTGCGGCCCGGATTCCAGGACCGCCTTGAAGATGTACAGACCCCATGGACCGCATAGGGGCCGAGCAACCGCAGTAGGCTGCACGCGGCCGCGTCCAACCGGACACCGCAAGAAGTCCCTGGCCGGTGTTTGTGCCGGTCAGGGGTTCTTTGTTGCTGTGGGTGTGGCGCCCCCGGCAGGATTCGAACCTGCGGCACCCGCTTTAGGAGAGCGGTGCTCTATCCCCTGAGCTACGGAGGCATGTCGTCGCTCGCGGGTAGAGCGTAGCGGACGGCACCTACAGGGTAGAGGAAGGTGAGTGGTGTGCGCTCCCCGTTATGCCGCCGCGCACTAGGCCGCGCGGGGGCGGTGTGGGTACGCTTCCGTCCCGTGACGGGACGGCATCGTGGGCAGCCGAAGGACCAGGGCGCCGAGGAGCCGGCGGGCGAGGACCCGCCGCGCGGGAGGCGGGTCGCGGTCGTCGCGGCGGCGTTCGCGGTGCCCGTGCTCGTCGCGTCCGTGATCGCGTTCGGGCTGCGGGACGAGCCCGTCCGGGAGCGGCCCGAGTCGGCGGGACGGTCCGCCGAGAGCACGTCGCCGGCGCCGGAGGGCGAGCCGACGTTCGGGAGGTACGTGCCTCCGGAGGCGGAGCCGCAGGTGGCGACCAAGCCGCCGAAGCGGGCGCCCAGGCCGGCGGTGACGCCGCCGCGCAAGGCGAGGCCCGCGCCGTCGCCGTCCACCTCCGTACCAGGGCGTCCGTGCCCTGCGGGGTGGGAGGACGTGTGGTGGATGCGCCGGTGGTGTGAACATCACCGAGGTCGCTGAACCGGTTACGGACAGGTCATCGTAGAACCTGTAGTAGCGTTCTCGCGCTGATCCGATTCTGGGCATCAGGAGGAAAACCACCGTGCCGTACCCCAGGTCGGCGGCGCTGACCGCGGTCTTCCTGGTGATGGTGACGCTCTCACCGTCCGGCGCCGCGAACGCGGCCGCGGGGGCCGACCCGCTCGAGTCGCTGCGCCGCGAGGCGGCGAAGGCGCGCACCGAGCTCGAGAAGGCCACGAAGCAGATGGAAGGCCGGAAGAAGACTCTGGCCGCCTCGCAGGTGAAGCTGCGCACCACCCTGAAGGACCTCGCCGGCGCCGAGGCGGAGCTGAACCGGATCCGCGAGCCGCTGTCCAGGCTCGCGAACACCTCCTACCAGCAGAGCGGCGCGGCCGGCTCGATGGCGATCTTCGGGGGCGGCGACCCGAGCACGGCGCTGCGGTCGACGGCGGACGTGACGCTGATGGCGAGGTCGCAGCAGGCGCTCGTGGACCGTGCCGACGAGCTGCAGGACCGCCGGAAGCGGCTGGCCTCCGCGGCGCAGGAGCTGCAGTCGCGCAACGCGGTCGACCAGACCCGCCTCCAGCAGGAGGTGGACGGGTTGAAGAACCGGTCGGCGCAGCTGACGAAGCAGCTCAACGCGATGCTCGACAAGCTGGCGACGACGCGGCAGAAGCGGCTCGAACTCGGGTGCGACAAGTCGCTGGCGAAGGACGCGAAGAAGTTCCCCAACGGGCTCATCCCGTCGAAGTACCTGTGCCCGCTGCCGCAGAAGGGCGGGCACATGCTGCGGGCGGACGCCGCCCTCTCCTTCTACAAGTTGAACGAGGCGTACAAGCGCAGCTTCGGCCGCGACATGTGCGTGACGGACGCCTACCGGAGCCTGTCCGAGCAGCACCGCGTGTACGCGCAGCGGCCAGGCTTCGCCGCCGTGCCCGGGACGAGCAACCACGGCAAGGGGCAGGCCCTCGACCTGTGCGGCGGTGTGCAGAACTCGGGTTCCGCCCAGTTCAACTGGATGGAGGCCCACGCCGGGAAGTACGGGTGGATCCACCCGGCATGGGCCTACAGCAACCCGTTCGAGCCCTGGCACTGGGAGTTCGGGACCGAGGAAGGGTGAGCCTCGCGGCCCGCCGTCAGGGGGAGGTCGGGACCTCGTTGGCGGGGACGACCTCCGCGGTGCAGTAGCGGCAGCGGCGGGCCTTCACCGGGATGTCGCTGAGGCACTGCGGGCACTCGCGCTCGGTGGCCTCCTTGCCGCGGTCCATCCGCTCGATGAGCTTGGCCGTCGGGAGCACGACCAGGAAGTAGACGATCACGGCCGTGATGAAGAACGCGATGGCCGAGGTCACGAACACGCCGTAGGGGAACGTGGTGCCGTCGACGGTGACGGCCAGCCGGGTGTAGTCGGGCTTGCCGCCGAGGAGCGCGATCAGCGGGGTGATGAAGGAGCTCGCGAAGTCCTTCACGAGGCCGGCGAACGCCGCTCCGACGACGAACGCCACGGCGAGGTCGACCAGGTTCCCGCGGAAGAGGAACTTCTTGAATCCGCTCATAACGGCTCCAGGGGGTGTCGGGGGTGGCGCCCCTGGCTGAGAGGGCGCCGGAAACGGCTACGGATCGTATTGAAGTCGTCCACGATTCGCCAAGTCGCCTTCCGGACCGCTGACCTGCGCTCTCAGGTCAGGGGCCGGTGATCGTCAGGGCGAGTGGGGCGCCGGCCCCGGCGAGGGCCGCCGCCTGGGGGCGGTCGGTCGCCAGGACGACCAGTGCGCCGTTCTGGGGCCCGTCCTCCGCCGGGGGCGGGACCGCTATGACC
Source organism: Actinomadura sp. NPDC000600 (assembly GCF_040492135.1). Classification (NCBI taxonomy): domain Bacteria; kingdom Bacillati; phylum Actinomycetota; class Actinomycetes; order Streptosporangiales; family Thermomonosporaceae; genus Actinomadura; species Actinomadura sp. NPDC000600. The sequence continues at coordinate 279,213 of NZ_JBEUPD010000004.1, read as the reverse complement.
GGTACGTCCGACACCACCATGCGGGACGCCTCCCAGCGGCGCCCCGTGCCGGGTGGTTCGCCCGTGGCGGGCTCGGAAGGGGCGGTCAGGACGTCGACGCGGTCGCCGGGGCGGACGAGGCGGACGGCGCCCGCGTCGGCCAGGCGGACCGGCGCGGCGACCGTGCCCGGGCCCTGGCCGCGCAGGAGGCCCGCGCCGACGACGCGGGCGTCGGTGAGGGGCTCGCCCCGGCGCATGGGGCCGGCGAGGACGCGGCCGGCGCCGCCCGAGCGGAGCGCGCCCGCCGGGACGGCGGCCGCCGGCAGGTCGAGGCCCCGCAGGTCGGATGGGGCGAGTGACGTTCCGGCGGGCAGGTCGCGGGCGGCGGCGAGGACGCGGACGGACGGCGGCGCCCCGGGCCGGAGCGCCAGGAGCGCGAGGCCCGCGGCGGCCGCGGCGAAGAGCGCCGCCAGCGGCCGCCGCAGGCGGGCTAAGCGGACGCTCACGGCAGTTCCAGGGGGAGCTTGATGCCGTCCAGGACGTTGGGGCAGGGGCAGGAGCGCTCGGCGGGCAGCGCCTTGACGACGTCGGCGACGACCCCGCGGAGCCGGTCGATGTTGTCGCCGAAGACGCGCAGGACCTCCTCCATCGTGACGCCCTCGCCCTCCTCGATGCCCGCGTCGAGGTCGGTGACGAGGCAGAGCGAGGTGTAGCAGAGCGCCAGCTCGCGGGCGAGGACGGCCTCCGGGTGGCCGGTCATCCCGATCAGCGTCCACCCCTGCGAGGCGAACCACTGGGACTCGGCCCGGGTGGAGAAGCGGGGGCCCTCGATGACGACGAGGGTGCCGCTGTCGACCGGCTCCCACCCCGAGGCGCGCGCGGACTCGGCGACGGCGCGGCGGCCCGTCGGGCAGTAGGGGTCGGAGAAGGAGACGTGGACGGCGGCGCCGTGCTCGTAGTAGGTCTGGTCGCGCCCGGACGTCCGGTCGGCGAGCTGGTCGGGGACGGCCAGCGTGCCGGGCCCGTGGTCGGGGGTGAGGGAGCCGACCGCGCACGGCCCGAGCACCTGGCGGACGCCGAGGGACCGCAGCGCCCACATGTTGGCCCGGTAGGGGATCTTGTGCGGGGGGAAGCGGTGGTCGCGGCCGTGCCGGGGGACGAACGCGACGCGGCGGCCCGCCAGCTCGCCGATCGCGATGGGGTCGCTCGGCGGGCCGTAGGGGGTGTCGACCCGCACCTCCTCGACGTCGTCGAGGAACGAGTAGAACCCGGAGCCGCCGATGACGCCGATCTCGGCGGCGGGTTGGGACGCGGAAGCCGAAGTGGACATGTCGCCGACCCTAGCCACCCGGGCGCCGTCCCCGGCAGGCCGTCCACCGATTGTGGATAACTCCGCGGCGGAGCGGGCGAGGGGCCCGGCCGGAGCCGGGCCCCTCTCCGCGTCCGACGACGTCAGCCGACCGGGTCCAGCACCTTGGCCGGTTCCGTCGGCGCCTCCTTGGCGAGGCGTCCCGGCGTCCAGATCCGCCGCCCGATGTCGTAGGACAGGGCGGGCAGCAGCAGCGACCGGACGACGAGGGTGTCGAGCAGGACGCCGAACGCGACCGCGAAGCCCATCTCGACCATGAACACCAGCGGCAGCGTGACCATGGACGCGAAGGTGGCCGCGAGGACGAGGCCGGCCGAGGTGATGACACCGCCGGTGACGGTGAGGCCCCGCTGGATGCCGCGCCGCGTGCCGAGCGTCTGCGACTCCTCCCGGACGCGGTGCATCAGGAAGATGTTGTAGTCGACCCCCAGCGCGACCAGGAAGATGAAGGCCAGCAGCGGGAACCCGGAGTCGGTGCCCTCGAATCCGAAGGCGTGCTCGAAGATCACCGCGCAGGCGCCGAGCGAGGCGAGGAACGACAGCACCACGGTGCCCATCATCAGCAGCGGCGCGACGAGGGCGCGCAGCAGCGCGATGAGGATGAGGAGCACCACGCCCAGCACGATCGGGATGATCACCTTGTTGTCGCGGGCCGAGGCGCGCTTGATGTCCAGGGACGTCGCCGTCATGCCGCCGACCTTGGCGTCCGCGGACGGGACGGCGTGCACCGCGGACCGCAGGCGGTCGATGGTCTCGCGTGCGGCCTGGCTGTCGGCGGCGTCCTTCAGCGTCGCCTCGAACTTGACGTCGCCGTTCGCCGTGACCGGGGCGCTCACCTCGGCGACGCCCGCTGTTCCCCGCACGGCTTGGGCGATCTGTTCGGAGGCCGGCGCCTTGCCGATGACGACGGCCGGCGCGCCCGAACCGGCGGCGTAGTGCCGGGCGACGACCTCCGAGCCCTTCACCGAGTCGGGCTTGCCGGTGAACTGGCCCGCGTCCGACAGGCCGTCCGCCTTGAGCGAGCCCAGGCCGAGGGTGAGGACGATCAGCCCGAGCATGGTCGCGGCCCAGAGCGCGCGCGGGCGCTTCCCGACCATCCCGGCCACGCGGCTCCAGATGCCGTGCTCGGCCTCGTAGGCCTCGGGCTCCAGGTACTTGGCGTCGTAGCGGGGGATCAGGGGCCAGAACAGCCAGCGGCCGCAGATGACCAGGAGTGCGGGCAGGAGGGTCGTCATGGCGGCGAGCGCGGTGAGGACGCCCGCGGCGGCGACGGGGCCCATGCCGGCGGTGGAGTTCATCTCGGCGAGCATCAGGCACAGCAGCCCGACGGCCACGGTGGCGGCGGAGGCGATGATGGCGGGCGCGGCGCGGTGCAGCGCGTACGCCATGGCCTCGTGCCGGTCCTCATGCCGGTGGAGTTCTTCCCTGTAGCGGGCGACGAGCAGGAGCGCGTAGTCGGTGGCGACACCGAAGACGAGGACGGTCAGGATGCCGGCGCTCTGGCCGTTGACGGTGAGGTCCGCGTACTTGGCGAGCAGATACACCGTCGACTGGGCCAGCCCCAAGGCGAAGACGGCGCTGAGCACGGGGACGAACCACAGGACGGGGCTGCGGTAGATGAACAGCAGCAGGACGATGACGACGAGGCCGGCGGCGATGAGCAGGAAGCCGTCCAGGCTCTGGAAGACCTCGAACTGGTCGGCGCCGCCGCCGGCGGGACCGGTGACGTGCGAGGCCAGCCCGGGAGGCCCGCGCTCGGCGAGGTCGCGTGCCTGGTCGACGGCGGCGATGAGGTCCTCGTCCGTCAGCGGCACGAGGGTCTGCAGGGCCTTGCCGTCCTTGGACGGGAACGGCCCCTGCGCCTTCTGCGCTCCAGGCAGCTTCTGGAAGGCCGCCAGGTCGGACTCGGCCTTGGCCCTGTCCGCCGCGGTGATCCCGCCGGACCGCTCGTAGACGACGACGGCGAGCATCGTCTCGTCCTTGCGGAACTGCTTCTCCAACTCGACGACCCGCGTGGACTCGGCCCCGGCGGGCAGCCAGGAGGCCGCGTCGTTCTTCTCGACGTCGCCGAGCTTGCCGGCGAGGGGGCCGAGGGCGGCCAGCAGGACGATCCAGAGGGCCAGGACGGCCCATTTGGTACGCCGTCCGGCGATCAGTCCGGCCAGGCGGTACGACCGCGGCCTGGGGGGAGCCGGGCTAGGTGCGCTCATGGTTCCTCTCCTGTGTGCAACCGGGCGAAATCGAGATATGTCGCGTTGGACCAAAGAGTCTCTCGTCTGGCGAGACATGTCAAGTACTATCGCGAATCCTCGAAAGGCTCACTCCGGGTGAGCATCTCGTTAAGAGAGTCTCTCTAAAGTAGAGCTAAGTCAAGTCGCATGAGAGGAGGAGTCCTGCCGGACTGGGGTCGCCCCCTCGTCTCATCCATGGTCGCGAAACGCATGCGGTGCCGCGTCAGGCGTGGGGACGGACCCGCACTACCTCTTCCGGGGCAAACGAAAGCCGCCGCCTACGCCGGGAGACGTAGGCGGCGGCTCGGAGGAACGGCGAAAGCCGGGGGACCCGGACGGGCCCCCCGGTGCGTGCGGAGAGGTCTTACGAGGTCAGGCGACCTTCTCGGTCGAGGACGACGTCTTGCCGGACGACGAGGACGACGACGAGTCGGCGGACGACGAGGACGAGTCCGACTTGGCGGAGTCGCTCGAAGAGCCGTTGGACGACCCGTTCGACGAGCCGTTGGACGAGGCCCCCACGGTGGAGGACGACTTGCCGGAGCCGCGGCTGTCGGTGCGGTAGAAGCCCGAGCCCTTGAAGATGATCCCCGCGGCGGAGAAGACCTTGCGGAGCCTGCCGCTGCACGCCGGGCACTCGGTCAGCGCGTCGTCGCTGAACTTCTGCACGACCTCCAGAGGCTCGCCGCACTCGGTGCAAACGTACTGATACGTCGGCACGGTTCCTCCTCGCTGCCTCAGCCCGGCGGCGGGCCGGACTGGCACTCACTCTAGACGACTGCTAATGGTACCCATGCGGAGAACAGGATTCGCCCCCGGGATGTTCCCAGGCCGGGCATGGCCCGGGTCAGGTCCCCTTCTCCCCGAACCAGCCCGCCAGCCTGCCCTTGCGGCTGACCGCGCGCAGCCTGCGCTCGGTGGCCTCGCGCACCTCGGCGGTGGTCACGACCAGCAGCGTGTCGCCCGCCTGCAGGGGCGTCGTGGGCTCGGGCACGAAGCTCGCCCCGTCCCGCACGACCAGGGTGATGGACGCGCCGGGCGGCAGCCGCAGCTCGAAGATCTCCACACCGCTCATCATCGAGTCGGTGGGGATCCGCACCTCCAGCAGGTCGGCGTGCAGCTCCTCCAGTGGCGCCGCCTCGACGTCCAGCTCGCGGGTCTGCTCGTCGCTCCGCAGCCGGCACAGCCGCGCCGCGAGCGGCAGCGTCGGCCCCTGGAGCAGGGTGAACACCACGACGATGTTGAACACGATCGCGAAGAGCCGGTCGGCGTTCCCGACGTCCGCGACCATCGGGATGGTGGCGAGGACGATCGGGACGGCCCCCCGCAGCCCCGCCCAGGACGCGAACATCTTCTCGCCCCACGACAGCCCGAAGCCCAGCGTGGACAGCACCACCGAAAGCGGGCGGGCCACCAGCAGCAGGACGAAGCCGACGACGAGCGCGGGAAGGATGTGGCCGGGCAGGTCGCCGGGGTCGGCCAGCAGGCCCAGCATCACGAACAGCCCGATCTGCGCGAGCCATCCGACGCCCTCGGCGAAGCCCCGTGTGGCGGGGCGGTGCGGGAGCCGCGAGTTCCCGAGGACGAGGGCGCTGACGAAGACGGCGAGGAACCCGCTGGCGTGCATCAGGGAGGCGGCCCCGTAGGAGCCGATCGACAGCGACAGCACGGCGATGGGGTAGAGGCCGGAGGCGGGCAGCGCGACGCGGCGCAGCGCCTGCGCGCCCAGCCAGCCGATCGCGACGCCGACGATCCCGCCCGCGACCAGCTCGTACACCATGATGCCGAGCAGCTCCGCCAGGTTGGGGGCGCCGGTATGGGTGCTGAGCGTGACCACGATGATCACGACGGGGGCGTCGTTGAAGCCGGACTCGGCCTCCAGCAGCCCGGTCAGCCGGGACGGCAGGGGCAGCCGCCGCAGCACCGAGAACACCGCGGCCGCGTCGGTGGGGGCGAGCACGGCGGCGAGCAGGAATGCCGAGCGCCATTCCATGCCGACGAGCCACATGGCGGCGAGCGCGACGACGACGATGCTGATCAGGGTGCCGAGGGTGGACACGCTGAGGGCGGCGGGGACCGAGGGCCGCATGCGCCGCCAGCTGGTGGTGACGCCGCCCTCGGCGAGGATGAGCACGAGGGCCGCGAGGCCGAGCGTCTCGGCCAGTTCCGCGTTGTCGAACCGGATGTGGAGGGGGCCCGACTCGCCGATGAGGAGTCCGAGGCCCATGTACGCCAGCAGCGTGGGGAGGCCCGCCTGGTGCGACAGCCGGACGGCGACGATCGCGCTGAGTACCAGCGTGGCCCCGAGGAGTAGCCAGATGTCGAGGTGCACATCCCACCCTTCGAGGTCGTCAAACTTGATCGTTTAGGAATCCTACAGATTCACGGGCCGATCGCATATTTACAGTTGAGGGACGGCGTGTCCGGGATGCCGCTTATCGCCGAATGACCTGTGGTTTTACCCCGTTCACCACGTTCGCTACGTCCCGTCCCTGAACGGCCGCGGTGACGTTGTCGCGCACCATCCCGAGCAGGTTCAGCTGCGACTGCACGGATCCCCCCGCCGTGTGCGGCGACAGAAGGACGTCCTCACGGGAGCGCAGCGGATGGTCCTCCGGAAGGGGCTCCTGCTCGAACACGTCCAGCGCGGCCCCCGCCAGACGTCCCGAATCCAGTGCGGCCAGTACGGCGTCGTCAGGCGCGATGCCCCCGCGCGCCACGTTCACCAGCAGCGCCCTGTCCGGCAGCAGGGCCAGCCGCTCCGGGCCGATCAGCCCCCTCGTCTCCTCTGTGAGCGGCAGGGCGAGGACGAGGATGTCGGACGTCGCCAGGAGGTCGTCCAGCTCCCGGTACGTCGCCGCCGCCTCCGGGCGCCTCCGCCTCGTCCAGTACGAGACGGTGCAGCCCAGGGCCGCGAACAGCCGCGCGGCCTCGGCGCCGATCGCGCCGAACCCGACGATGCCGACCCGCTGCGTGTGGATCTCGCGCGGGTTGCGTCCCGTCATCTCCATCTGCGGCCAGCCGCCCGCGCGGACGGCGCGGTCGCCCCACGCGAGGTTGCGGCACAGCGCGAACGCCGCGCCGACCGCCCACTCGGCGACCCCGCGCGCGTTGAACCCCGCCGCGTTCGCCACGGGCACGCCCGCGGCGGCCCACGCGGCGAGGTCTGTGCTGTCGGTCCCGACCGCGGGCACCTGGACGAACGAGACCCGCGGCGCGGCGGCCGCGGCCTCGGCGTCCAGCGCCAGCCGACCGGTGAAGTCGCCGATCACCAGGTCGGCGCCGGGCAGCGCGGCGAGCAGGCCCGCCCGGTCCCTGGTCCGCGGGAACGTCACCTCGACGGCGTCTCCCAGCGGGGCGAGCAACCCCTGGACGATCTCGTCCGCGATCGGGGGCAGGGAAAGGATCCGCCACGGCGCCGTCATCTCGAACCTCCCGTCGGGCGTACTCGACCGCGTCCCCCAGCCGCGATCTTGGCCCTCTCACTCTACGAGCAGGCCGGCCGTCGCGAGCAGGTCAGCCCAGGCGGACCAGCCCCCGGGACGGCGTCACCGCGGCCCGGACGCGCTGGTCGTGCGGCTCGGCCGGGACGCTGTCGACCAGTTCCCCGTCGTACAGCAGCGCCACGGTCAGGATGGCCGGGCCCACGCGCGCGAGCGCCCGGTCGTAGGACCCGCCGCCGCGGCCGAGGCGCACGCCCCGCCGGTCGACCGCCACCGCGGGCACGAGCACGACGTCCGCGCTGGCCACGGCGCCGGGGCCGCGCGGCGGCTCGGACGACTCCAGGCACCCGCGCGCCCCGGGCACGAGCGAGTCGGGGCCCTCGTAGGAGGCCCAGTCGAGATCGCCGTCCGGGAGCAGGCGGGGGACCAGCACGTACGTGCCGCGCTTCCACAACGCGAACAGCAGGCTTCGGGTGTCCGGCTCGTCGCCTATCGACACGTACGCCGCGATGGTCCCGGCCATCTCCACCTCCGGGAGCGACAGCAGCGCGTCCCGGATCGGACGCGCCGCGCCGAGGCGCTCCTCTGGCGGCATCGCCGCACGTCGTCCCAGCAGTTCGGCCCGGAGGCCGGTCTTCGTAGCGATGTCGTGCACGCTTGGTCCTCGCGGATGACTAGGGTCATTACATGGCCGACATTGCACCAGTGCTCAAAGCGGTCGTCCCGGCGGCCGGCCTCGGTACCCGATTCCTGCCCGCGACCAAGGCGACTCCCAAAGAGATGCTGCCCATCGTCGACAAACCGGCGATCCAGTATGTCGTGGAGGAGGCCGTCGACGCGGGGCTGTCCGACGTCCTGATGATCACCGGGCGCAGCAAGCGGTCCATCGAGGACCACTTCGACCGAGCCTACGAGCTGGAGGAGGCGCTGCGCGCGAAGGGCGACGACGAGCGCCTCGACGCCGTGCACGAGTCCAGCGACCTGGCGATCATGCACTACGTCCGGCAGGGCGAGCCGCGCGGCCTCGGGCACGCGGTGCACTGCGCCCGCCAGCACGTCGGGCGCGAGCCGTTCGCGGTGCTGCTCGGCGACGACATGATCGACGCCCGCGACAAGCTGCTGCAGCGCATGATCGAGGTGCGCGGCCAGCACGGCGGCAGCGTCATCGCGCTGATGGAGGTCGAGCCCGACCAGGTCTCGGCGTACGGGTGCGCGGCCATCGAGGCGACGGACGAGGAGGACGTCGTCCGCATCTCCGACCTCGTCGAGAAGCCCGCCGCCGAGGAGGCCCCCAGCAACTGGATCATCATCGGCCGCTACGTCTGCGACCCGGCGGTGTTCGACGTCCTGGAGAAGACCCCGCCCGGCCGCGGCGGCGAGATCCAGCTGACCGACGCCCTGCGCACCCTCGCCGACATGCCCGCCGACCAGGGCGGCGGCGTCTACGGGGTCAAGTTCCGCGGCCGCCGCTACGACACCGGCAACAAGCTGGAGTACCTGCGGACGGTCGTCCAGTTCGCGGCGGAACGGCCCGATCTGGCGCCGGAGTTCCTCCCGTGGCTGCGCGAGTTCGTCCGCACCCAGGACGGCGTGGGCGACGCCGCGGATTCGTGACGGCACGTCAGACTGGGGCCGTGGGAATGCGAACGGTCGACGAGCATCTGACGGAGATCCTCGGCAGCGTCTCGGCGCTGCCGCCGCTTGACCTGGCGCTGCTGGAGGCGCAGGGCACGGTGCTCGCCGAGCCGGTGACCGCGCCGGTGCCGCTGCCGCCGTTCGACAACTCCGCGATGGACGGCTACGCCGTCGTCGCGGCCGACATCGCCGCGGCCACCGAGGCCGAACCCGTCGTGCTGCCCGTCGTCGGCGACATCGTCGCGGGCGACTCCGGCGTGGCGGCGATCCGGCCCGGCCTGACCGCCCGGATCATGACGGGCGCGCCCCTGCCGGCGGGCGCGGACGCCGTCATCCCCGTCGAGTGGACGGACGGCGGCAACGCCACCGTCCGTATCTCGCGCGCGGCCCCGCCGGGCAACTACATCCGCCGGGCGGGCGAGGACGTCCTCGCAGGCCAGGTCGTCGCCGAGGCCGGCACCCGGCTCTCGGCCCCGCAGATCGGCATGCTCGCGGCGGTCGGACGGTCCCGGGTGACGGTCCGCCCGAAGCCGCGCATCGTGGTCGTCTCCACGGGCGACGAGCTGCGCGAGCCCGGCACGTCCCTGGCGCCCGGCCAGATCTGGGAGTCCAACAGCTTCATGCTCACCGCCGCCGTGGTCGAGGCGGGCGGGGTGGGCTTCCGGCAGACCACCGTGCAGGACGAACCCGCCAAGGTCCTTGAGATGCTCCACGACCAGCTCGTCCGGGCCGACGCCATCGTCACCACCGGGGGCGTCTCCATGGGCACCAAGGACGTCGTCAAGGAAGTGCTCACCGGCACCGGGACGGTGGGCTTCCACAAGGTGCGGATGCGTCCCGGCAAGCCGCAGGGGTTCGGCCTCCTGGAAGGCACTCCCGTCTTCACTCTCCCTGGCAACCCTGTAAGCGCGTACGTGTCGTTCCAGGTTTTCGTGCGTCCCGCCCTACGCGCCATGCAGGGGCTGCCGCCCGAACCGCTTCCCACCGTGAGCGCCGTCCTCGCCGAGGACGTCAAGTCGCCCGCGGGGCTCCGCCACTTCCTCCGGGGCAGGCTGTCGTCCACCCGGGGCTTCCACACCGTCACGGCGGCCGACGTGCAGGGCTCGCACCAGCTCGGCTCCCTGTCGTCCGCGAACGCCCTCATCGAGATCCCCGAGGACGTCGAAGCCCTGCCCGCCGGTTCGCACGTCGAGGTCATGAGGTTGCCGTCATGAGCGCCACGGGTCCGGAGTTCACCCACCTGGACGACAAGGGATCGGCCCGCATGGTCGACGTGTCGTCCAAGGACGTCTCGACCCGGACGGCTACCGCGACGGGGTTCGTCCGGCTGTCGCCCGAATGCGTCGCCCTCCTGCGCTCCGGCGACATCCCCAAGGGCGACGCCGTGTCCGTCGCCCGCATCGCCGGGATCATGGGCGCGAAGCGGGTGCCCGACCTGATCCCGCTGTGCCACCCGATCGCGCTGCACGGCGTCACCGTCGACCTCGACGTCCGCGACGAGGGCGTCGCGATCACCGCGGTCACCCGCACCGCCGACCGCACCGGCGTCGAGATGGAGGCGCTCACCTCCGTCACCGTCGCCGCGCTCGCGCTGGTCGACATGGTGAAGGCCGTCGACCCCGCCGCCGTCATCACCGACGTCCGCGTCGAGGAGAAGACCGGCGGCAAGACCGGGGTGTGGCGCCGATGATCAGGGCGATGGCGGTCACCGTCTCGAACCGCGCCGCGGCGGGCGTATACGAGGACAGGTCCGGCCCGGTGCTGGTCGAGATGCTGGAGGACCTCGGCTGCCAGGTGGACGGCCCCGTCGTCGTCCCGGACGGCGAACCGGTCACCGGCGTCCTGCGCGACGCGGTCGCCGCGGGCTACGACGTCGTCGTCACGTCCGGCGGGACGGGCCTCACCCCGACCGACCAGACCCCCGAGATGACCCGGACGGTCATCGAGCGGGAGGTCCCGGGCATCGCCGAGGCCATCCGCCTGGAGGGCCGCGACAAGGTCCCCGCCGCGATCCTGTCGCGCGGCCTGGCCGGAATCGCGGGCCGCACCCTCATCGTCAACCTCCCCGGCTCGACCGGCGGCGTCCGCGACGGCATGACCGTCCTGGCCCGGGTCCTACCCCACGCGGTCGACCAGATCAACGGCGGCGACCACCCCCGCCCGCCGAGCTAGGCGCGGATGACGCGGACGCCGGCCTCGGCGAAGGCGGCCACCTCCGGCTCGGGAGCCGCCGCGTCCGTCACCAGGACGTCGATCTCCTCCGGTTCGCGGATGCGGGCGAACGCGCGGTGGCCGACCTTGGAGCCGTCCTCACACCGGGCCCCTTTCCCGCGGGCGGACGGGGATGCCGGCCGTGCTTACCTGAGCGTTGCGGCCGTGGAACAATCAGTATCGATCATATGTGCGCATTGGGGGGCCCATGGCGAAGCCGGACGACGACCGCGCCGTCACCTTGACCAACGCGCGGATCGTCCTGCCGGACGGCGTCCGCGACGGCGCCCTCCACATCTCCGGCGGCACCGTCTCCGGCGCCCCCGTCGCCGGTGAGGTGATCGACCTCGACGGGCGGTACGTCGTGCCCGGCTTCGTGGACATGCACGTCCACGGCGGCGCGGGCGCCTCCTACCAGCTCGGAGACCCGGACGACGCCCACCGGGCCGCCTCCTTCCACCTCGCGCACGGCACCACCACCACGATGGCGAGCCTCGTCACCGGCGACCAGGAGGAACTGGCCCGCGCCGTCGCGGGCCTGGCCGACCTCGCCGCCGACGGCGTGCTCGCGGGCGTCCACCTGGAGGGCCCCTACCTGGCCCGCTCGCGCTGCGGCGCGCACGACCCGGCCCTGCTGCGCGACCCGGACCCGGCCGAGTTCCGCCGGCTCGTCCGCCTCGGCCGCGGGCACGTCCGCATGATCACCCTCGCGCCCGAGCTGCCGGGCGCCCTCGACCTCGTCCGGGAGGCGGTGGACGCGGGCGTGATCGCGGCCGTCGGCCACACCGACGGCACCGGCCAGGCCGCCAGGGCCGCCTTCGACGCGGGCGCCCGCGTGGCGACGCACCTGTTCAACGCGATGCGCCCGCTGCACCACCGCGAGGGCGGCCCGGTCGCCGCCGCCCTGAACGACCCCCGGGTCACCGTCGAGCTGATCAACGACGGCGTCCACGTGGAGCCCGCCGTGGCCCGCCTCGCCTTCGCCGCCACGCCCCGCGTCGCGCTCATCACCGACGCGATGGCGGCCGCCGGGATGGGCGACGGCGACTACCGCCTCGGCGTGATGGACGTCGAGGTCCGCGACGGCCGCGCCACCCTCGCGGGCGGGACGTCCATCGCGGGCAGCACGATCACCATGGCGGACGCGTTCCGCCGCGCCGTCACCGACGTCGGCCTGCCGATCGAACGCGCCGCGGGGGCCGCGTCCCTCACCCCGGCGCGCGCGCTCGGCATCGACTCCCGCGTCGGCTCCCTGGAGCCCGGCAAGGACGCGGACCTGGCCGTCCTGGACGACGACCTGAAGATCGCCTGGGTGATGAAACAGGGCCGACGCGTGTGACGGCCGTGCCCGAACGCCCCGCGTGCCCGATTTCTCGGCGACAATTGATGGCGTTCAGACATCCGACCAGGGAATCATGGAACCGTGGAACGTTTGCGGGGATGGCCGGTCACCCTGACCGAGGGCCCTGTCGGGCTGCGCCCGCTGCGGCACCGCGACGCCGCCGTCTGGCGTGAGCTGCGGGTCCGCAACGCCGACTGGCTCCGCCCGTGGGAGCCCACCAACCCCGAGACGCCGCTGTTCCGCAGCGGCCTCGGCCCGTACATCAGCATGGTCCACACCATGCGCCGCGAGGCCCGCCACGGCCTCGCCCTCCCGTGGGTCGTCACCCACGAGGACGAGTTCGCCGGCCAGCTCACCGTCGGCGCGATCGTCTGGGGCTCGGCGCGGTCCGCGCAGATCGGCTACTGGGTCGACAAGCGCGTCGCCGGACGCGGCGTCATTCCCACCGCCGTGGCCCTCGCCGTCGACCACTGTTTCTTCACCGTCGGCCTGCACCGCCTCGAGGCGAATATCCGTCCGGAGAACACCGCCAGCCGCCGGGTCGTCGAAAAACTCGGTTTCCGCGAAGAGGGAATTCGTCGCCGCCATCTGCACATCGACGGCGCCTGGCGCGATCACATCTGCTACGCCCTCACCGTCGAGGACGTGCCCGGTGGCCTGCGCGCCCGCTGGCTGGCGGACCGGAAACAGGCATTTCCCCGGCGCACCTGAGCCGCCCATGACTTTCCCGCCGTAAGAATCCTCCGTTCGAGAAGTCCCGGCAAACGGAGAGTAACGGCGAGATCGATCTCGCGACACACCGCCCCTTATGCTCGTCAACCTCTGACAGCCCCTCGTACCGTGCGGGGCGTGACCCTGCTCCCATTGCACGTTCGCGCGCCGAAAGTCGGCCCGCCTGCCGAGCGTGCCCTGGGGCGGTGGGGCCGATGAGCAGCGCCGTCCTCTACCTCGCGATCGTCGCCGTCTGGGCCGTCGTCCTGGTCCCCATGTGGCTGCGCCGCGACACCGAGACGACGGGGATCTCCCGCCTTCTTCACAAGCGCCCCGACGAGCCCGTCGCCGACGACGAGGAGGAGACCCTCCCGGACGAGGAGACCCCGGCGCCGCGCCGCCCGGTGCGCCGGGCCACCGTCATCGCCCGGCGCCGCCGCCGCACCGCCGGCCTCGCCGCGCTCCTGTTCACCTCCGTCGCGATCACCGCCGCCGGCGTCGCGCCCTGGTGGATCATCGCGCCCCCGGTCCTGCTCCTGGCCGGCCACCTGGCGCTCCTCCGCGTCGCCGTCGGCATGGACGCCGCCCGCCGCCGCGCCGCCGCCCAGGCCCGCGCCGCGGCCCGCGCCCGCGCCCTGCAGGCCCGCCGCGCCGCCGAGACCGCCGAACCCGCCGAGGTCATCGAACTCGTCACCCCCGACGAGGTCTTCGACCAGTACGCCGACGACCGCCGAGCCGTCGGCGAATAACCGGTGCGCGAGCACCCCCCGATGTTTGCTAACCTTACGGAGTCCTCGGGGCTGTGGCGCAGTCCGGTAGCGCACCTCGTTCGCATCGAGGGGGTCAGGGGTTCAAATCCCCTCAGCTCCACCGAGACATCCAAGGTCAGAGGCCGGTTCAGGAGAAATCCAGACCGGCCTCTAATCATTTGGCACCCCATCGCCACCAATACCGAGCAACACCAGCCGGCACGATACGGCGCCAACGTCAGCCCCACCCCACATCGACGCGCTCACAATGCCCTGCCGCGGGGCGCGCCCGACGAGAAGGCGATTGTCAGGCGGGCGTCCTACTGCAGTCACGCACGGCACCAGCCGCCAGGTCGAGAACGGATCGGGCGCCGAACCCATGTGCGTCCATACCGAGAAGGCGGCGCGCAAAGAGCGCGCGAGGCACACGTGGCTGTCGGGGCTCAGGACGTGCGCGGAGTGACACTCCGGCCGATGAGTGCTCCGCTGAACAGCGCCGCCGCCTCCAGGACTGGCTGTCCGCGCATCCGGCCGGACTGTGAGAGCGTGCGCATCGCCGGCGTGACCCGCCTCAACCTCTGACCTCCTCGCCTGCGAACGGCGACGGCTTGTTGGTCCAGAAGGCCTCGCCGGCGTGACCGCTGGGGCGCCTGGTGAGTCCCCGACGAACTGCGTCCGTCGTCCGCGGCGATGAGCGATGCCTTTCGGGCCGGTCGCGGGTCTTCATTGGTGAGGGCCTTAGGGGCTTGCAGGAGGAGACAGCGGGGTGAGCCGGACGATGGTTCAGGTCACGAGCGGAAGAGTTGATGCGCAGGGGGAGGGAGTGCGGAGAACGGATCAGGACGAGTTCGCCGCGCTCGCGGAGCCATTTCGCCGCGAGCTTCTGGCCCACTGCTACCGCATGACGGGCTCCGCTGACGACGCCGCGGATCTGGTGCAGGAGACCTACTTGCGCGCTTGGCGGGCCTACGGCGGGTTCGAGGGCCGGTCGTCCTTCCGTGCCTGGATGTACAAGATCGCAACCAATGTGTGCCTCAGAGCCCGCGAGCGACGCGGCCGCCGCCCTCTGCCGTCGGGACTGGGCCCTGCGAGTGAGGACCCCCACATCGCGCCGGTGGAGAGAGCCGACGTCATGTGGCTTGAGCCCCTTCCGGACGCGGCGGTGACGGCGGGACCGGCCGATCCCGCCGCCATCGTGACCGCGCGGGAGACGCTCAGGCTGGCCCTCGTCGCGGGCCTGCAGCATCTGCCGCCGCGGCAGCGAGCGGTGTTCATCCTGACGGAGGCGTTGGACTTCCCCGCCGCGGACGTGGCCGCCATGCTGGGCACCTCGGTGGCGGCTGTGAAGAGCCTGCTTCAGCGTGCTCGCTCCGGCATGGCCCAAGTGACAGCGCAGGAAGGCGTCGCTGAGCCGACCGAGCCGGAGGCGCGCGCTCTGCTCGATCAATACATGGCGGCCTTCGAGAACGGCGACCTGACCGCTCTCGAGCAGGCGCTGCGGAAGGACGCCGCCCTGGAGATGACCGGCTACAGCACATGGTTCTCCGGTCTGGAGACGTGTCTGCGTTATATCGGGGACGTCATGGGGCCACCCGGTACCTGGCGCATGTTTCCCACGAGCGCGAACGGGCAACCCGCCGCCGCCGCTTATCTGCGAACCGACGACGGGACCTACGCCGCGTTCGGCATCGCAGTGCTCACGGTCGCCTCTGACGGCATAGAACGCATCACGCTTTTCGGTGAACCCGCACTGCTGCCGAAGTTCGGCTTCCCGCCGGTATTCCCCTGCAACTGAGCGTGGACTTGGCTCGGCCTGGACGCTTTCCGCGGCGATATCACGCTCCTTTCCCGCCAGAAGTGACGACTCGACCGGCACCCCCCACCTGCTCACACGATCAGGTGGGGGGTGCCCGGGAACGCGGCGGTTCTGACGGTCGCGACACCTACAAGCCGCAGGCGCGTGCGGGAACGATGACCAGGAACTCCAGCCGGCCGCTCGGGGCCGGGCATCGGAACACGTGAGTGTGCGCTAGGAGGCCCTGCCCGCGTCCTTCCCGACGGTGTAGTTCAGTACGACGACACCGGACTCACGGGAATGCGTACCGACCAAGGTCAGCGGCGTCTTGGGGTTCTCACGGACCGCTCCCAGCGGCCGGCCGACGACGACGGGGTGAACCGCGAAGCGGAGCCGATCGAGGAGGCCGTGCTCGAGGAGGGTGTGCGAGAGCTGTCCATGGCCGAAGACGACCAGGTCGCCGCCGCCCTCCTCTTTCAGCTTCCGCACCTCGGAGACCACGTCGCCCCGCACGATCACGGAGTTGTTCCAGTCCGCTCGTTCGAGCTTCGAGGAGAACACGTACTTTCGGATCCCGTTGATCGCGTCGGCGAAGTCTCCGGTCTGCCCCGGCCACCGCCAGGACAGGTCCTCGTAGATGCCGCGTCCCATGAGCATGGCGTCGCATCCCTGCAGGAGCTCGAAGGCCTCCTTGAGGAACTGGTCGTCGAAGTAGTCCAGAGCCCAGGATCCGGGGTCGTCCACGACCCCGTCGAGGCTCATCAGCGTCGACTCGACGATCTTGCGCATATGTCGTCCTTTCCAATTGTGCGGAACCGATGGTGGTGCGGCTCGGGTGTCAGTTCTGCTGACTGACGGGTTCGGGAGGCCACACGTGGATCCGGTCGGCGGTGATGCGCACCGCCACTCGCTCGGCCTCGGGTTCGGGCGGCGGTGCCGCGCCGTCCATGTAGCGGTCGTACATCTCGTGAAGGAGCGCCTTGTCGGGGTCGTCGGTGATCGTCACCGTTCCGCGGATCTCCACGTAGCCGGACGCGTGTGCCAGCACGAGCAGGCTTATGCGGGGATCGCGCTCCATGTTGCGGGTCTTCTGCCGCCCCCTGATCGTGCTGAAGACGACCGTGTCGCCCTCGCGCTTGACGAAGATCACTGAGGACTGCGGCCGGCCGTCGGGGTTCGTGGTGGCCAGGATCGCGGCATGCGGCCCGTCGAGCAGCTCACGGGCGGTGGCGGGCAGGTTGACGGTCAAGGGCCTTCTCCGCTGACGAGTGGTTGATGCGGGGCGTGGCGGGTCGCCCCGCCTCTGCCGCCCCGACCGACTCGGATGAGTCGGATCAGCAATGAAGATCCAGCAGCGGGGCCAGAGGAATCGCAAGGCGGAAAACGCGCCTCAGGCAGCCGTTCGGTTGAACAAGCGGTTTCCCAATCGTGCTAACCGCCATCGGCTTCGTCAGCTTCTTCAGGAAGCTGCGGGGCGGCCCGACATGGGGAAGGCGGTCGAGGTCGAGGAGCGTCTGGCGCGTCGGCGTCCGAAGGCATGGCGCAAGGAGCCCGGGCTGCCGTTGGGGGATTGGGTCGAGAGCAGATTGCAGCGGCGTCTCCGGCTGGAGGACGACGGACGGGCCGATGAGCGACGTCTTGCCCGAGTTCGGCGGCGTGGCCGGCGGGCCAAACTCCGCACCCTCCCCAAGGCGCGAGTCGCGACCGAGGGCACCGTCGAGAGGCGGTGGTAGCGCGCGTTGCTCCCGGCAATGCTTGGCTCCATGGCGCCGGGAAAATCAGGTGTTCGCTTGGAGGCGTCGTGTCAGAGTGGCGCCGTGGCTGGTCCTGAGATGAGCGAGTCCGAGTATCTGCGAGAGATCGAAGCTCGTAGTCGCGCCGTGGTCAACGAGGCTTTCGCCGAAGAGTCATCATGCTCCGGCCGGCGGCCATGCCGTTCGGGATGGACGACGACTACGAGACGGCATGTCAGCGGCTCAACGTGGACCCTGTCCCGAGGGGTGGGCGATCTGGAACACCTGGAGTGAGCAGGGGTTGCCGGTAGCGCTTGTCATAACCGACATCGACGGGACGGAAGGGCTGCTCATCAACTGGGCGAATGGATCGGATGGCTGACAAGAGCTGTGCAGCCATGGGTGAGGCGCGTTGGCCGCTCCTGGTTGATTGCGTCTGGGTTCGGATTCGCGGGCGTTGAGTCGCGTGGTCGGGGGCGGCGATCGTTTCTAGGGGGCTGGTGTGGGGACGTTGCTCAAGCGAGTGAGATCGGTGCCCTGGGGTGAGCTTCGAGATTCCTCGGGGTCAGCGGTCGGAGTTCCGTCGCTGTTGGCGAAGGTCGCGTGGGGCGGTCCGGCTGAGTCGGCCCTGGCGTTGGACGACCTGCGCTTCCGACTGTGCCGGGACGGCATCGCGGTCGAGGAGGCGACCGCTGCGGCCGTTCCGCTGTTGTGGGAGTTGGCACAGGCGCCGCAGGTGGCATGTCGGTCCGAGATCCTGCGGTTTCTGCACGAGATTTGGTGTAGTCGCGCCTGGAGCCGGGCCGCAGCGGAGTCGCCAGGCTCGCCGGATTATGTGCTGAAGGCGAATTGGGAACGTTCGGCTCATCGGGCGGTCAGGGCCGGAGTTCTCACTGCGCGTCGGTTGGTGCTGGATCCCGATATCGAAGTGGCCTGGGCGGCGCAGCAGCTCGTCACCGCTCTCGGCGAGGGCTGAGGAGAGCGGGGCAGGGGCCCACGGCGGCCGTTGTTTCGATGACCTGCGTCTAGTCATGGGTCTGTTGCTCCGCCGTACGGATCAGGTGGAGTGGGGGGCGGTCCAGCTTGTGAGGAGGCTTAGGGCCTCGGCGGTGGGGGAGGCGGGTTCGACGTTGTAGACGCACAGGGTCTGCTCGGTGTCGCCGGGGACCTGGAAGGACTCGTAGGCGAACTCCAGGTCGCCTACGACGGGGTGGTGGTAGCGCTTGGTGCCGTGGGTTCGGCGCAGGACGCGGTGGTCGTTCCACCAGGTGGAGAACTCGGGTGATTTGACGGTGAGTTCGCCGATCAGGTCGGCGAGCTGCCTGTCGTGGGGGTGGCGGCCCGCTTCGAGGCGGAGGACGGCGACGGTCTCGGCGGCGATGCGTTCCCAGTCGCCGACCTGCTCGCGGGCGGCGGGGTCGAGGAGGTAGTAGCGGGCGAGGTTGCGCTGCGGGACGGGCAGGGCGTCGAAGTCGGTGAGGACCTCGCGGGCGAGCCGGTTGGTGGCCAGTACGTCGGTGCGGCGGCCGAGGATGAAGGCGGGGACGTGCTCCAGGGTGTGGAGCATCAGGTGCAGGCCGGGACGGACCCGCTGCGGAGGCGCGGGGGTGCGGCGGGCGGGGGCGGGCCTGGCCAGGAGGTCGCGCAGGTGCTCGCATTCGGCGGGATCCATGCGCAGGGCCCGGCACAAGGCGTCGACGACCTCGGCGGAGGGGTTGGTGGCGCGGCCCTGTTCCAGGCGGGTGTAGTACTCGGTGCTGACGCCCGCGAGCCGGGCGATCTCGTCGCGGCGCAGTCCGGGCACCCGCCGTACCCGCCCGTCGGAGGGCAGGCCGGTCTCGTCCGGGTTGATCCGTGCGCGGCGGGTGCGCAGAAAGTCCGCGAGCTCCCTGTTGGCGGCCATACCCCCAGTGTGTGCCGGGACGGCCCGTGGGTGACCACCGAGGGTGGTCCTGCCGGTACCTGTTTTGCCGGTGCCTGCCCTAGCAAGGTCGTCTTAGGCGATTTCAGGCGGTGTTCTGGCTGATGTTCTGAAGGTGACGGTCGGTGACCGCCGGCCGGGAACGTCACCTGAAGGGTTGGACCATGACTCAGACCTCCGCCACCCCGCTGTCGGGCCGCGTCGCAGTGATCAGCGGTGCGTCCAGCGGTATCGGCGAGGCCACCGCCGAGCAGCTCGCCGCCCAGGGCGCGACCGTCGTGCTGCTGGCCCGCCGCGAGGACCGGCTCGCCGATCTCGTCGCGCGGATCGAGAAGGACGGCGGCTCCGCCGTGGCGATCGGCGTGGACGTGACCGACGCCGCCGCGGTCCAGGCCGCCGCCGACCGGGTCGCCGCCGAGCTGGGCGGCGCGGACCTGCTGTTCAACAACGCCGGGGTGATGCTTCCGGCGCCGGTCGAGGAGCTGGCCGCCGACCAGTGGAAGCACCAGATCGACCTGAACGTCACCGGCCTGATGAACACGATCGGCGCGTTCGTCCCGCAGCTGGTCGCGGCCGGAACCGAGCGCGGCGTCGCCGACCTGATCAACACCTCGTCGATCGCCGCGCAGAACATCTTCCCCAACTTCGCGGTGTACTCGGCCACCAAGGCGTACGTCACGCACCTGTCGCGGCACCTGCGCGTCGAACTCGGCGCCAAGAACGTGCGGGTGGCGGCGATCGAGCCCGGAATCGTCGGCACCGAGCTGCAGAGCCACGTCACCGACCCCGGCGCCCAGGAGTGGCTTGAGGGCTCCAAGGAGACGATGGAGTGGCTCACTCCGCAGGACGTCGCCGCCACCATCGGCTTCCTTGCCGCGCTGCCGCCGCGCGTCAACCTCCAGCAGGTCACCATCATGCCCACCGGCCAGCCCTCCTGACCCCCGGCGCGGCCCGGGCTCCGCATGGCGGCGGGGCCCGGGCTCGCCGCCTCGCGCGCGACTTATGGAGTCGGATCGGCTCCGTTCGCGAACGGGTTCCCCGGATCGGTACGGCTGTGATCGCTTAGCCTCCAGACCGGGTCCGGCTCTGACGGGTTTTCGACCCTCACCCGATGAGCGGCGGCCTCCAGCACCGGCCGTGAACCCGGACCGTGCCGTCGGCCAAGGAGAGGTGACCCCGGTGCCCGCAACGGGCCCTGACGAAGGGACACCGCTCTATGGCCGAAGCGCCGCCAGGCTCGAAGGCCGCGTTCTCGACCGACGTCGACGACGCGAGCCTCATCGAGCGGTCGCGGAGAGAACCCGAACTCTTCGCAGCGATCTTCGATCGCCACGCCGACCGGCTGCGCGGGTACGCCGCGCGCCGTCTCGGCCCCGACGCCGCCGACGACGTCGTCGCCGACACGTTCCTGATCGCCTTCCGCCGCCGGGACCGCTACGACCTCTCGCGTACGGACGCGGCGCCGTGGCTGTACGGCATCGCCACCAACCTGATCGGCGAGCGGCGGCGGGCCGAGGTGCGGATGTACCGCGCGTACGCCCGCTCCGGCGCCGACCCCCTCGCCGCCGAGGGCCACGCGCAGCGGGTGGCCGACGCCGTCTCCGCGCAGGCGGAGGGCTCGCGGCTGGCCGCCGCCCTCGCGTCGCTGAAGAAGCGCGACCGCGACGCGCTGCTCCTCTACACCTGGGGCGACCTCTCGTACGAAGAGGTCGCCCGCGCCCTGGACGTGCCGGTCGGCACGGTGCGCTCCCGTCTCAACCGCGCCCGGCGGAGCCTGCGCGCGGCCCTCGGCACCCCGACGACGAGTGAGGACTGACCATGGACGAACTGAACACGCTGCGGAACATGCGGGCCTCCCTGGCCGAGCCCGAGCCGGTACGGCTCGCCGCGGTCCGGTCGCGGGTGACCGCGGGATTCGGCGAGCGGGGACGCCGCGTCCGGCTGCCGCGCACCGGCGTCCGGCTCGTGGCCGTCGGCGCCCTGGCCGTCACGGCCGCGGCCGGGATCACCGTCGCCCAGAACCTGGGAGGCGTGGACGAGGACGGCCATCGCCGGTCCGGCATCCCGGGCCTGCCCGCCGGGCCCGTCGCGTCCGCCGCCGAGCTGACCCACCGGGCCTCGCTCAAGGCGGCGACCGAACCCGCCTGGAACCCGCGCCCAGACCAGTGGACCTACGTCAAGGAGTTGCTCGCGACGTCCTCCGCGGGCACTGCCGGCTCCCTGTCGGGACGACCTGACAAGCGCACCACCGTCGAACGCTGGATCCGGGTGGACGGCATGCGGCGGGCGACCATGGAGAACGGCGGACGGCTCGAGAACGCTCCGACCACGCCGATGGACCGCTCGGCCGTGCCGCGCCCCGACTACACCTACCTCCGGTCGCTGCCCACCGACCCGAAGGCCCTGCTGGCGCTCGTCTACCAGCAGTCGGGGCAGACGCCCCTCGGGCGCGACGCCGGGGCGTTCACCACGATCCAGGACCTGATGAGCCGCAGCGTCCTGCCGCCGAAGCTGCGCGCGGCGCTGTACGGTGCGCTCGCCGCGATCCCCGGCGTCCGGTTCGCCAGGGACGTGACCGATGCGGCCGGGCGCCACGGCGTCGCCCTCTACCGGATCGACGAGGGCTACCTGCGCACCGACGTCATCATCGACCCGACCACCTTCGCCTACCTCGGGCACCGCGCCATCGCCGTCAAGGACCACACGTCGACCGGCGGCGACGGCACCGCGCGGTTCACGAAGGGCCAGAAGCTCGGCTGGTCCGCCCAGCTGGGCACCGCCATCGTCGACCGGCCCGGAACCCGGGGATGAGAAGGCCCCTGGCCGTCACCGGCGTCACCGGGTCCCGCGTCGCCGACTCCGTCACATAGCCGGCGTCCGCCGGGTTCGGGCCGTTCGCAGATGCGGACGGCCCGGACCGCTGGGCCCGGTCGGGACGGTGTGATCAGCGGTCGGTCGGCACTTCTGCCAGCGCCGGCCTGGCCGTCCGCGACCGCCGGCCTAGCCGAGACCGTCAGGTGAGCCAGTTCAGGATGCGGGCGTTGATCTCCCGCGGCTGCTCAAGGTGCAGGAAGTGGCCCGCTCCTTCGATGATCTCCATCTTCGACCCCTGCGGCAGCCCCTGCTCGGCGTCCCGCACGAGGTCGGCCGCCAGGGCGCCGTCGGCCGCGCCGTGCAGGTAGAGGATCGCGCGTTCCCCCTTGCGGCCGGCCGCGGCCTGCTCCTCGGCATAGGCCTGGAGATGGTGTGAAACGTCCAGCAGCGCGCGGTAGTAGCCGATCGCGGCCGCGACGTTGGCCGGCTCGCTCAGGCACTGGACGACGTGCGCCACGTCCTCGGCCGCGGCGTACCCGGGGGACCAGTCGCGCCACAGGCCCTCGATGAAGTCCGGGGTGAGCGCCAGCTCGGCGAGAGGGGTCTGGAACAGGAAGATGTAGAAGGACCGCTTGAACTGCTCGTAGCCGAAGAACGCGTTCAGCATGGCGGACACGGGCGGGACCGCCAGGGTGACGACCGTCCTCCAGCGGTCCGGTGCGTGGGCGGCGGCCGAGTACGCGGCGATCGCGCCCCAGTCGTGGCCGATCAGTACCGCGTCCGAGCCGCCGCCGAGCGCCTCGTGCAGCGCGTTCGCGTCGGCCGCGAGCGCCCCGCTCTGATAGGCCCCGTCCGACGGCACCTCGGTGGGCGCGTAGCCGCGCATGAACGGGGCGACCGCGTGATAGCCCGCCGCGGCGAGCTCGGGGAGCAGATGCCGCCAGGAGTAGGCCGAATCGGGGAAGCCGTGCAGGCACAGGGCGAGCGGGCCGTCGTCCGGCCCGGCCGACAGGTAGCCGAAATCCAGACCGTTGGCTTTGATCGTGCGTAGCGGCTGAATCATGTCGATCTCCGTCATGTCGCTCAAGAGGCGCTCCGCAGGGGCTTGCCTTCGAAGCGGGTCATGTCCGCGCCCTCGTCGTAGGCGGCGAACCAGGTCTCGGCCCAGGCGGGCAGGGGCTCGTCGGCCGGTCGGTGGTGCGGGGTCTGCGACAGCAGGAGCCGCAGGAGGGCCACCATGAGCTGGCGGCCGGGCACCGCTTGGAAGGCGGTCGGACGGTCCGACGAGCGCCTCCGGGGTCCGATGAGGGGGAGGTGCACCGCGGCCTCCCGCACCCAGGCCTGCTTGGAGTTGATGCGGCGGAGATCGGTTTGCAGGTCCTCGGGCGGTACGTGGCGGTGGAAGCCTTCGATGACCTCACCGTAGAGCCGGGTCAGATGCCCGAAGACCCGCGGGGCCGTCCGGGTGCGGTACCAGGGGTCGTCGATCAGCCCGTGGTAGATGACCAGCGCCGAGCTGCGGTGCTCGATCTCTTCGACCAGATGCCACACCAGCAGGGAGGCGACCCTCGCGTCGCCCGGGCTGAAGAGCGTCGAGCGGTTGTCGAGCATCATCTTGAACAGCGGCGTGAACGTGGCCTCGACGGCGGCGATGTAGGCGATGCCGAACTCGGGCGACTCCCGCTCCCGCAGCCGGTCGTAGTCGGCGATCGCGCCGTCCAGGACGTCCCGCAGACCGGGGTACTGCCGGATGAGCGCGTTGACGTGGAGCCGGTGTGCGCGCGAGTGCTGCCCCTCCTGCCGCAGGAAGGCCTCGGCCTCCTCGACGATCCCGGGGTCGCTCAGCCTCGGGAGGACCTGCCGGGTGACGCCGAGGATGTACCGCTCGAAGGCGATGGCCAGCACGCTGAGCGCGTTGACCAGCAGGCCGAAGTCGGGATTGGCGGGATTCCACTGGAAGGGCACGGACTCGTCGAACTCGAATGGGATCTTGCGGATCTGCAGGTCGGTCACGGTGGCGTTCTCCTTGTGACATCCCGCGGGCGTTCGCCATGGCGGAGGCCGAACCAGGGCGGACGCCGAGGGCGGCGGACGGCACGTCGGCTCGGCATGCCTCCATGTTGACACTCTTTGATCGACTGTCAAGGGAGAGAACGTTCAGGTCATATCTGTCACCCATGGCGTAGTGATTGGGTTGATGTCAGCTATATGGACAGTCCGCTTGATAGTGTCGAGCCTGTGAACAGTTCCGCACCGGCCAACTTCCACGCGCGAGTTCGCCACCAGCTGCATCACGACGCCCTCGACGCCGCGTACCGGCTCCTGGTCGACCGGGGCTGGGCGGCGGTCACCATGACCGCGATCGCCGCCGAAGTGGGCGTCAGCCGCCAGACCCTCTACAAGGAGTTCTCCTCCAAGGACGAGATCGGCCAGGCCCTGCTGAACCGCGAGGCCGCACGGTTCCTCGACGGCGTCGCCGACCGGCTCGCCACGCACGACGACCCCGTCGCCGCGATCGAAGCCGCCGTCCGCTACGGACTCACCGAGGGTTCGGCCAACCCGCTGCTGCGCGCCGTGCTGTCCGGCGACCACGGCGGCGACACCCTGCTCGGCCTCCTCACCGCCAACTCCCAGCCTCTGATCACCCTCGCCGGGCAGGTGCTGCAGGAGCACATCACCGCCCGCGCACCCCATCTGGACGAGGAGGACGTCACCGCCACCGCCGACGCCCTCGTCCGCCTCACCGCCAGCCACCTGCTCCAACCCCTCGACCCCACCGAGACGACCGTCGCCCGCCTGACCCGCCTCGCCCGCCGCAACCTCGTCCCGCGCAGCGACCCCGACCAACCGTGATCCCGCCCCGTCCGGGAACGCGCTCTGCTCGGCCCCGTATTGGGGCCGAGCCGGTGGGCGCTACTTCGCGGGTCGCTCGCGGTGCGGAACCGGCCGGTTCCGGCGGCTCAGGAGCGGGGCGAGTACGGCGGCGACGATCAGGTGCAGCGACCCGAGGATGAGCCGGGTGCCGCTTGACGCCTCGACGTACAGCACCGGCACGAACGACACCAGCAGCACGATGAAGGCCGATCCGGTCCAGATGGCCGGAGCGCGGTCGGTCAACCGGTCCAGCGCCGCCCGCGTGGCCGAGGCGAGCAGACCCACGACGAACGTGACGCCGGCGGTGAGGGGCAGGCCGACCACCTGGCCGGGCCGTCCATCGCCGGGATCAACGCGAAGGTCGACGCCCAGGCCGTGCGCCGCGGTCCACACCAGGACCGTGGCCAGGACGGCGCCGCCCACCGCGTAGGCGTAGCGGCGGAGGTTCTGACCGGCCGGGCGGGTGGGAGTGGTCGTCATCTGGGCTCCTTCAGGGAATGAGGATGGCCTTGCCGCTGGTGCGGCCGGCTTCGGCGTCGCGGTGCACGGCCGGCAGTTCGGTGAGGGGGCGGGACGCCGTGGCGTCCACCCGCACCGCGCCCGCGTCGATGAGGGCGACGAGTTCCGCGAGCTGACCGGGGCCGTTGCGGGCGCGGCGGGATTCCAGATCGTCCTGCGCGGCCCCTGCTGGCTCATTCCCGAAGAGGGTGAGCCCTTCCCGCTCGCCGTCGGCGACGTGGTGTTCCTGCCCCACGCGGGTCGGCACGGCCTGGCCGACGCTCCGTCCACGCCGCTGGCCGAACACGTCTGCGACCCGCGGGAAGGCCCCAGGTTCGAACGCAGGTACGCCGCGCCGCCGGTCGGCCGGGCACCCGCCGGTGCTTCGACCACGGTGACGTTGTGCGGGGCCTACGAGCTCGACGCCGCTCGCGTCCACCCGCTGCTGGACACGCTGCTGCTCTACATCCTGCGGGCCTGGTTCGCCGACCAACCGGCGGACGGCGGGGCCACCGGATGGGCGGCGGCGCTCGCCGATCCCGCCGTCAGCGCCGCGTTGGGGGCGATCCACGACGATCCGGCACGGCCCTGGACCGTCGCGAGCCTGGGCGCGCACGCGGGACTGTCGCGGGCCGCCTTCTCCCGCCGTTTCACGGCGCTGGTGGGGCGGCCGCCGCTCGCGTACCTGACCTGGTGGCGGTTGACGACCGCGATGCGGCTGCTACGCGACTCCGACGCTCCGCTGAGCGCCGTGGCGGAGCAAGTCGGGTACGCCTCGGAGTTCTCCTTCGCCAACGCGTTCAAGCGCGAGTTCGGTGTCTCCCCCGGGCGCCACCGGCGCGACAGCCGCACTCCTGGCCGGCCGGACCGGACGGAGGACGCCGAGCCGTCATCCGGCCGCGAGGCGTTTCGGGGCTGAGAGCCGCCAGGCCTCGGTGACCAGCTCTCTCATTTCCTCGGGGTCGACGCTGGCCAGCTTGACCTCCACCCATGCGAAGCGCCCACTGGCCCAGGACGGGGAGAAGGTGCCGGGGTCGTCGGCGACGAGGGCGGCCTGTTCCTCCCGGGTGGCCTTGAGCAGGACGAAGCCCTCGTCCTCGTTGAGATAGCAGAACCCCTTGTCGCGGACCCGGAAGCCGGTCAGGTTCGAGAACGCCTCGCGTTCGGTGACCTCCGGCAGGTCGAGCACCATGTGCAGGAACTCCTCAGGACGCATGCCCGAAGGTGTACCAGCCGGGTCGGACGCTTCACCGCCGTCGAAACCACCGCGGTCACCGGTCCTGCCCGGCCGATGGGAGGACCGCCCCCGCCGAGACCGTCTCACTCGGCGGGGGCGCCGGCAGTGGCGGATGCTCGGGGCCCGTGCTTTCAGCGCGTGGACTTGGGTTGGATGGACTGGCCGTGGTGGAAGACGTTGAGGGGGTCCCAGCGGGCCTTGATGCGCTGCAGGCGGTCGTAGGCGTCCTTGTAGTACAGCTGCGACCAGGGCTGTTCGGACTTGTTCCAGTTGCCGTCGGACAGGTCGACGTCCGGGTAGTTGATGTAGCAGCCGTCGCTTCGGCCGCCGGTCTCCGGGGCGCCGCCGGTCTCGGCGAAGGTGGCGCGGTAGGTCTCGCGGATCCATTTCAGATGCCGCGCCTCGGCCTCGTGGTCGGGGAGCGAGTCGCTGGGCCGGTTCCAGTACACCTGGTACTGCATTTTCAGGATCGAGTCGCGTTGCCGGGTGGCGGTGTCGCGGGGCGGACGGTTGACCGCCGAGCCGTAGGAGTCGATCTGGATGACCGCCGCCTTGTTGTCGTAGTCCTTGAAGTGGGCGTTGCCGAGGTAGTCCCACATGGCGCCGATCTGGTCGTCCGTGAGGGGTTTGCGCAGGTAGGCCGACTTGTACTTGCCGCAGCGGTTCTCCCCGGAGCCGTTGAGGGCCTGCGTGGCGGTCAGCCACGGCATCATGCGGGGGTGCCATGCGTTGGGGATGGCGGCGTGCTCGGCGACCGACTCCCACATCGGCCTCGAGTCCGGCACGGCGCGGCTGTCGACCTGGCGCAGGAAGTCCTGCATCGCGGCGACACCCGCGTCCTTGGTGTCGCCGGGATCGTCGGTGGCGGTGTCGACCTGGGCGACCAGGCCGATCTCGCCGTTGGCGCGGTGGTTGAGGGTCAGCAGGGCGAACAGCCGTCCGGCCGCGGTGCCGGGGTCCTGGTGGCGGGCGAAGTAGTCGCAGTAGTTGGCGACCAGTGGAATGAAGTCCTTCTTCTCCTTGAAGCCGGACCACGGCCAGGCGCGGGCGGTGATGAGGACCTTGCGGGGCGGGGTGGGCAGGTCCCGGAACCAGAACCGGGTGACGACGCCGAAGTTGCCGCCGCCTCCGCCCGTGTGCGCCCACCACAGGTCCCGCACGTGGGGGTCGGGGTCGTCGCGGGTGGCGACCACCAGGTCCACGGTGCGGTCGCGGTTGACCACGGCGACCTCGACGGCGTAGAGGTAGTCCACCGTCAGGCCGGCCTGGCGCGACAGCAGCCCGTAGCCGCCGCCGGTGATGTGTCCGCCGAGCCCGACCGAGTAGCACGATCCGGCGGGCAGGGTGCGGCCCGACAGCGGGAACAGGTGGCTGTAGACGTGCCAGTTGGTGGCGCCCGCCTCGACGGCCCAGGCCTCCAGGCGCGGGTCGTAGGCGATGCCGCACATCGGGCTGAGGTCCAGGATCACCCGGACGTCGTCGCCGCACACGAAGTCCTCGTAGCAGTGGCCGCCGGACCGGACGGTGACGCGCGTGCGCTTCGGGTCGGCGGGCTTCTGGTTGACCGCCTCCCGCAGCGCGGTCACCACGCCGTCCGAGGAGGTGATCAGCCGCACGTACTCCGGGTGGGCGATCCACCGCTGGTTGAAGCCGCGGCTCAGCGTGGGGTACCGGCCGTCGTCGGGTCCGATGGTGATGGCGGGACGCTTTTCGGGTTCGAACGGCGGAGGGTTGGGGGGCATGCACTGACCTCCGGGGGGACTCGAGCCGGTGACCCGGCCGGGCGGAAGGAGGCGGCCGATCCGGGACGCGGGGGACGCCCGGATACGTCCGTTCCCTCCACTAGTAGTTGACCCAGAGTGTCGCTGTGAATGCTCTGAGTAGTAGATCGTTGGAAGATCTCTGGCGGTCGACGCCCCCGGAGCGGCCTTCTGCCGGCCGCCGTTCGGGCGGCGGGGTCAGGGGTTGCGGACGCGGTGGCGGGCGTGGTCGGCGGCACCGTTGCCGGTGATCAGCCACAGGGTCGTCAGGTCGTCGATGAGGATGTCGAGCGGGACGGCGACGGTGCCGTTCACCCAGGCCAGGATGGTTTCGGCGGTGCCGCCCACCACGAAGGGCGGGGCCGTCCGGGCGAGGCTGTCGGCGGCGAGTTCGACGCCGTGGATGGCGCGGGCGTGGTCCATGAGGATCTCGGTGAGGCCCTGGACGACGGCGGCCCGGTGCTGCTGGATGAGCGGCGGGCCGCCGACCATGCCGAACAGGACGCGCGCCTTGCGGGGGTCGTCGGCCAGGCCGTGGACGACCGCGCCGATGGCGGCGCGGGCCTGGCCGGCCAGAGGGAGGCCGGCGGAGGCGGCGTAGGCGTCGAGTGCGGCCTGGCCGACCTCCTGGGCGATCTGGTCGATGGCCGCGACGGCGAGCTGGTCGAGGTCGGTGAAGCTCTCGTAGAAGTAGCGCTTGTTCAACTCCGCTCGGGCGCACAGCCGCGCGACGGTCTCGGCCCGCCAGGCGCCGTCGGCCATGGAGGTGAGGGCGGCGTCGATGAGCCGCCCGCGGCGGACCGCCTTGCGCTGGTCGGCGGACTGCCCTCCGTAGGCGCGCCGCCGGACCGTCTCGTCTGCCACCAGGTCATGGTGGCATCCCGCCGGACCCGCTCTTGACACCTCCCGCCCGCCATCTGGTACAAAACTGTACCAGATTCGATCCGTGGAGGTTCTCGATGACCACCGAACGTGCCGCCGCCGCGGTGCCGCGCCCGGCCGGCGAAGCCGCGGGATCGGGCGATCCGCTGCTGGACGAGCTGCGGGCGCTCGCCGCCGTCTCGCCCTGCCGGGCCCGGGTCGCGGGCTGGGAGTACCTGCGCGAACTGGGGCGCAAGAACGACCGCGCCGCGATCTCGGCGCTGTTCGCCCGCGGACTGCCCCCGGGCGAGCTGGACGGGAGGCTGGAGGGCCTGATCGTCGGCCGGCTGTTCGGCATCCCGGAGGCGGCGCTGGCGAACCCGCTGCTGGCGATCGACCCGACCTGGCTGGGCAAGACCTTCGACGCCGCCGCCGGAACCGGCTTCAACCGGCTGATCCCGCTCGCCCGGTACGCGATGCGGGTGATCGCCCCCCGCTACGGCGGGCTGCGCCGCGCCGGGAACGCGATGGAGGGGTTCGACTTCGACCACCGCCTGGACACCGGGCTGATCGAGCCCCACATCCCGGTCCGGGCCCTGGACTACGGCGTGAGCGCCTATCGCAACCCGAGCGTGCGGACGTTCCCGATCAAGCGGACCCGCGACGAGATCGTGGAGCTCCTGCCCGGCCTGTACCTGGGCCGCGCCCTGCTGACCATGCACAGCGGCGAGATCCGCACGGTCGCCCACTTCGCGCTCCGCGAACCGGTCGCCGGGCTGCGCGCATGATCGAGCTGAAGGGCGCGGTGGTGTGCGTGACCGGGGCCGCCCGGGGCATCGGCCGCTGCACGGCCGCCGCGCTCGCCGCCCGCGGCGCGCGCGTGTGGATCGGGGACGTCGACGGCGACGCGGTCGCCGAGACGGCGTCCGACCTGGGTGTGAAGGGCCATCTGCTGGACGTCACCGATCCGGAGGGCTTCCGGGCGTTCCTGGACGCCGCCCGCGCGGACGGCCCGGTCGACATGCTGGTCAACAACGCGGGCATCATGCGGATGGGCGCGTTCTCCGAGCAGTCGCTGGCCGGCCACCACCACGAGATCGCCGTCAACCTGGCCGGTGTGGTCAACGGCACCTACCTCGTCCTGCCGGACATGATCGCCCGGGGGCGCGGCCACATCGTGAACGTGGCGTCCATGGCCGCCAAGGTGACCACCCCCGGCATCGCGGTCTACTGCGCCACCAAGTTCGCCGTGGCCGCGCTGTCGCGCGCCGTCCGCGCCGAGCTGCACGGCACCGGCGTCACCCTCACCACGATCATGCCGGCCGCCACCCGCACCGACCTCACCTCCGGTGTCTCCCTCGACCTCCAGCCGACGCTGAAGCCCGAGGACGTCGCCGAGGCGATCGTCGCCAGTGCCCGGCACGGCCGCCGGGAGGTCACCGTGCCGCGCTGGCTCGCCCCCATGGGCGCCGTGGAGCAGGCCCTGCCCGAACCGGCGCTGGAAACCCTCAAACGCGTCGTCACCCGCCACCGTCCGCCCGGCGACTTCGACCCCGACGAGCGGCGGGCCTACCTCGACCGCACCGGCCCCTGACCCGCTGTCCGGGCGGACGCGGCACAGCGGGGACGCCCTGTCCGCCCGGCGGCGCTCCGGTCACCGCAGGTGGTCGATGATCGCCGCGGTGACGTCGGCGGTGGTGGCGGAGCCGCCGACGTCCGGGGTGAGGACGCCGGCGCCTGTGGGGACCACCGAGCTGAATCCCGCCTGATCCCCCGGCGCGCCACGAGCACGTGAAAGCCTGGTCCGGCGGACGACCGGGGAGAGAAGGGCGGGCATGGCGAGCGAGACGGAGCGGCTGGCCGGCTTCCTGTACGAGATCGGCCTGCTCAAGCGCTACAAGCGCACGGGCTGGCTCGTGGCGGGGGTGAACGCCCCGGAGAGCATCGCCGACCACTCGTTCCGTACGGCGGTCATCGCGAGCGTCCTGGCCGCGCTGGAGGGCGCCGACCCCGCCCGCGCCGCGCTGCTGAGCCTCTTCCACGACAGCCAGGAGACGCGCCTCACGGACCTCCCGTACCTGGCCAGACCGTACGTGGAGAAGGCGCCCAACGAGCAGGTCACCGAGCACCAGACACGCGGCCTGCCGGAAGCGGTGGCCGCCCTGATCACGGGTGCCGTAGCGGAGTACGAGGGCAAGGACAGCGCCGAGGCGCTGTGCGCCCGCGACGCCGACAAACTGGAGTGCCTCATCCAGGCCATCGAGTACCGGGAGCAGGGCAACCGGAACACCCAACCGTGGATAGACAGCTCACTGGCCCAACTCCAGACCCCGTCGGCCAAACGCCTCGCCGAGCAGACCCAGAAAACCGGCTCCCTAGCCTGGCTAACCCAAGCCCTGAACACCCCCAGAAACCCTGAAGACCTCCCGTGACCCCGCCGCCGGATTCAGGACTGCGAATGTGCCGGCCGATGCTCTTGCCGCCCTCGAGGAGTACGGCCTTCCGGCTCACCGCGGCGTGTCCGCGGCCGCGGGGTCGCGTCTGGGCGGGAGGGCGAGGGAGGCGGCGGCGATGGCGAGCAGCATGACCGCCATGATCAGGAAGGCGTCGCCGTAGGCGTCCGCGAGGGACGGCGGGGTGGGGGCATGGTCTGCGACGGCCGCGGTGAGGGCGGCCAGGCCTAGGGCGCCGCCCACCTGTTTGGCGGTGTTCATCAGGCCGGAGGCCGCCCCGGCGTCGCGCTCGGTGACGCCGGAGGTGACGGTGGCCGTCAGGGGCGTGTTGAGCAGGCCGCCGCCGACGGACATGAGGACCGCCGGGCCGAGCACGGCCGAGAGGTAGCCGCCGTCCGCGGTGATGCGGCTCTGCCACAGGAAGCCGGCGGCCGCGACGAGGGCCCCGGCGATGACGAGGGCCCGGTCGTCGACCCGCCTCATCAGCCGCGGGGTGGCGCGCAGGCCGACGATCATCGTCAGGAGCGTGTGCGGGAGGAAGCCGAGGCCCGTCTCCAGCGCGGTGTAGTGCAGGACGTCCTGCATGTAGAGGGTCAGGAAGTACCACATCGGCACCTGAAAGCAGGCGCCCGCGAGCAGCATGACCGCATTCCCGGCGGAGACCGCCCGGATGCGGAACAGCCGCGGCGGGATCAGCGGGTCGCGGGCGAGGCGCGTCTCGATGAGCGCGAACGCCGCGAGGAGGAGGGCCGCGGCGGCGAGGGCGGCCGCGGTCACCGGGTCGTCCCAGCCGCGCGGTCCGGCCTGCATGATGCCGTAGGCGAGCAGCGCCAGGCCGGCGGTGGCCGTGGCGGCGCCGGGAAGGTCGAGGCGGGCGGCGCGCCCGGTGCGGCGGCGGGCGGCGGGCAGGCGGCCGGTCAGGGCGAGCGCGGCCGCGCCGATCGGCACGTTGATCAGCAGGATCCAGCGCCAGGACAGCGACTGCGTGAGGACGCCGCCGACGAGGTTTCCCGCCGCGCCGCCCGCCAGGCTCACCGCCGTCCAGACGGCGAGGGCGCGGGTGCGGCGGGGGCCTTCGGGGAACGTGGTGGTGAGGACGGTCAGGGTCGCCGGAGCGAGGACGGCGGCGCCGACCCCCTGCGCCGCGCGCGCCGCGATCAGCAGCGCGGGCGTGGTCGCCAGGCCGCCGATCAGGCTCGGGACGGTGAACAGGGCGAGGCCGGCGACGAGGACGCGTCTGGTCCCGTAGAGATCGGCCAGTCGCCCGCCCAGGAGCAGGAAGCCGGCGAAGGCGAGCGTGTAGGCGCCCGCGACCCACGGCAAGTCGGTGGCCGCGAAGCCCAGGGACGCCTGGATCGAGGGCAGTGCGACGTTCACCACCGAGACGTCCAGCACGACCATGAACTGGGCGGCGCAGGCGAGGGCGAGGATCACCCGGGACGCGCGTGCGGCCGGCGCCTCGGCGGTCGTGCGGGCACCGTCCGGTCCGGTTCGGGTCACGTCCCACCGCCAGTCTAATCAATGTGATCACATCGTGTTGCTCGCCCCAGGCTAGGGTCGGCTAGGTTCTGAGGTCAATCCGATGTGATCGCATCGATAAAGCCGGGAGTGGTCGATGGAGCGGCGGACGCGCGGGCCGGGGGCGGGCCACGAGGTGCGGCGGCGGGAGATCGCCGACGCGGTGCTGGTGGTCGTCGCCGAGCGCGGCCTTCCGGCCGTGTCGCTGACCGAGGTCGCGGCGCAGGCGGGGGTGTCGGCGGGACGCGTCCAGCACTACTTCCCCACGAAGCAGAAGCTCGTGGAGGCCGCGTTCGAGCGCGGCAACGAGTTGAGCGCCGCCCGCATCAGGTCGCTCGTGGGCGAGGACCTCGAAGGCGCCGAGCGGCGCACGGTGCTGAGCGTCGTGCTGAGCGAGCTCATCGCCTACGACCCCGAGACGCGGGCGCACATGCGCGTCCGCCAGTCCTTCA
Organism: Actinomadura sp. NPDC000600; assembly: GCF_040492135.1. NCBI lineage: Bacteria > Bacillati > Actinomycetota > Actinomycetes > Streptosporangiales > Thermomonosporaceae > Actinomadura > Actinomadura sp. NPDC000600. Next base: position 245,627 of record NZ_JBEUPD010000004.1, on the reverse strand, counting down.
CCGCGCTGGCCCTCACGGACGAGGCGATCGCGGAGCGCATGCGGGCGGACTACGCGCGCTTCCACGACCAGGTCGCCGAACTGCTCCGCAAAGACCGGGAGGCTGGGCTCCTCCGCGTGGCGGTGGACCCCCGCGAAGCGGCCGTCGATCTCGTCGCGCTCGCCGAGGGCCTCGCCTACTACGTCCTGATCGGCGTCACCGCACCGGAGGCGGCGCGTGACCGCGTCCTCAACGCGATCGCCGCCCTCTACCCCTGACGCGTGAGCGCCGGGCGGTCAGTGGCTTCCGGCGAGCTCGCCGCTGAGGGCGCCGTGCATGCGGGCACTGTGCTCGTTGAGGCCGACGATCTCGACGGTCTTGCCGTGCCGCTCGTATTTGGTGGTGACGGCGTCGAGGGCGGCGACGGTGGACGCGTCCCAGACGTGGGCGTCGGTGAGGTCGATGGTGACGCGGTCGGGGTCGCCGGCATAGTCGAACTGGTAGACCAGGTCGTTGCTGGAGGCGAAGAACAGTTCGCCGGTGACGGCGTAGACGACCTGGCCGCCGTCGGGGTCGGTGACGGCGGAGACGTTGACCAGGTGCGCGACCCGGCGGGCGAAGACGATCATTGCGGTGATCGAGCCGGCGACCACGCCGATGGCGAGGTTGTGGGTGGCGACCACGACGGCGACGGTGACCGCCATGACGATGGTCTCACCGAGCGGCATGCGCTTGAGGGTGGACGGCTGGACCGAGTGCCAGTCGAAGGTGCCGACCGAGACCAGGACCATGACGGCGACCAGGGCGGCCATGGGGATGTCGGAGACGATCGGGCCGAAGGCGATGCACAGGGTCATCAGGAACGCCCCGGCCAGGAAGGTCGACAGCCGGGTCCGGGCACCGCTCTTGACGTTGATCATGGTTTGGCCGATCATCGCGCAGCCGCCCATGCCGCCGAAGAACCCGGTGACGATGTTGGCGATGCCCTGTCCGATGGACTCGCGGGTCTTGCCCGAGCGGGTGTCGGTGATGTCGTCGACGAGCTTGGCGGTCATCAGCGACTCCATCAGCCCGACCAGCGCGAACGCCAGCGCGTAGGGGGCGATGAGGGTGAGGGTGTCCAGGGTGAGGGGGACGTCGGGGATGCCGGGGGTGGGCAGGGAGGACGGCAGTGCGCCCTTGTCTCCGACGGTCGGCACGGCGATGCCCGCGGCGACGGTGATGACGGTGAGGATGACGATCGACACCAGCGGCGCCGGGACGGCCTTGGTGACGCGGGGGAACAGCACCATCAGCGCCAGACCGGCGGCCACCAGCGGGTAGACGGGCCACGGGACGTTGCGCAGTTCGGGGACCTGCGCCATGAAGATCAGGATGGCCAGGGCGTTGACGAAGCCGACCATCACGCTGCGCGGCACGAACCGCATCAGCCGGGCCACGCCCAGCGCGCCGAGGACGATCTGGAAGATCCCGGCGAGGACGACGGTGGCGAACAGGTGTCCCAGGCCGTGCTCGCGGGCGATGGGCGCGACGACCAGGGCGACCGCGCCAGTGGCCGCGGAGATCATCGCGGGGCGTCCGCCGACGACCGAGATGGTGACGGCCATCGTGCAGGCGGCGAACAGCCCGATCCGCGGGTCCACCCCGGCGATGATCGAGAAGGAGATCGCCTCGGGGATCAGCGCGAGCGCGACCACCAGGCCGGCCAGCGCCTCGGTGCGCAGCAGCCTTGCGGTGACCGGCTGCGAAGGCGTGAGAGCGGGCTTCAGATGGCGTGCCAGGACGGCAGGCAGGCTCAAAACACTCCAGACATGAATCGTCCGCACCGGTACGGCGCGGGCACACGAACAACGGCGTGCGGGCGGGGGCCGGCGCCGATGCCGGCGAGAAGGCCGCGGGACGCGCGGGCGGTCAGGCCGCGGCTCGTTCACTACCCTAACGTAAGGGGAGAGTTTCCGGTGCCGCCGGGAGGCGCCGGGCAGCCGGCAGGGACGAGCGTCACACCCCTCGCGGGCGGGTCAGTCCAGGACGCCGGCGGCCAGCATGGGGGTGAGGGTGACGTCGGGGTGCTCGCGTTCGATGGCGCGCACCCGCCACTTGTCGACGAAGACCGCGACGTACGAGCCGTCGAGGGTGCGGGTGAGCACCTCGACGCCGCGGCGCCCGGCGAGCGTCTCGGCGGACTCCTTGTCGGTGACGCGGGCGGTGGTGTAGTCGAGGCGGGTCAGCTCGACCGGCGCGCCGAACTCGTCGGCCATCCGCGCGGTCACCACGTCGAACTGCAGCGGCCCGACCGCGGCGAGCACGGGGGCCTGGTCGCCGCGCAGGTCGCTGCGCAGCACCTGGACGACGCCCTCACTGTCGATCTGGTCGATGCCGCGGCGGAACTGCTTGGCGCGGCTGTTGTCCTTGACCCGCGCCACCATGAAGTGCTCGGGGGCGAACGCCGGGATCGGCGGGAAGGCCACGGGGGTCTTGGTGTACAGGGTGTCGCCCACGGTCAGGCCGGAGGCGTTCGGCAGGCCGATCACGTCCCCGGGGTAGGCGGCGTCCAGGGTGGAGCGGTCGCGGCCGAAGACCGTCTGGGCGTACTTGGTGGCCAGCGGACGCCCGGTCGGGGCGTGGGTGAGGGTCATGCCGCGCTCGAAGCGGCCCGAGCAGACCCGGATGAAGGCCAGCCGGTCGCGGTGTGCCTTGTCCATGCCCGCCTGCACCTTGAACACCTGCCCGGAGAACGGCGCCGACACCGGGCGCTCGCGGCCTTCGGAGTCGGTGCGCGCGGACGGCGCGGGCGCCAGCCGGCGGACGGTGTCCAGCAGCGCGCTCACGCCGAAGTTGGGCAGCGCGGCCCCGAACAGCACCGGGGTGCAGACGCCGGCGGCGAAGGCGTCCATGTCAAGGGTGGCGCCGATCTCGTCCAGCAGCGCCAGCTCCTCGTTGGCGGTCGTCCACGCCTGGCCCTCCTCGGCGGCGGCCCGGTCGGCCGGGACGTGCTCGGCGGCCGCGCGGGTGGCGCCGCCGGGGGTGCGGCGGAACCGGGTGAAGGAGCCGTCGGCGCGGTCGATCAGGCCGCGGAAGTCGCCGGCGATCCCGACCGGCCAGTTCAGCGGCGCCGGGCGCAGGCCGATGCGCTGCTCGACCTCGTCCAGCAGCTCCAGCGGCTCGCGGCCCGGCCGGTCCCACTTGTTGACGAAGGTGATGACGGGGATGCCGCGGTGCCGGCACACGTCGAAGAGCTTGAGCGTCTGCGCCTCCAGGCCCTTGGCCGAGTCCAGCAGCATGATCGCCCCGTCCACGGCGGCGAGCACGCGGTAGGTGTCCTCGGAGAAGTCGGCGTGGCCCGGGGTGTCGAGCAGGTTCAGCAGCACGCCCTCGTACTCGAACCGCAGCACCGAGGAGGTGATGGAGATGCCGCGCGAGCGCTCCATGTCCATCCAGTCGGACCGGACGCCCCGCCGGCCGGCCTTGCCGTGCACCGCGCCCGCCTGCTCGATCGCCTGCGCGTGCAGTGCGAGGGCCTCGGTCAGCGTGGACTTGCCCGCGTCCGGATGACTGATCACCGCGAACGTCCGGCGCCGCGCCGCCTCCGCCGCGACGTCCTCCGCCGTCCCGATTCCGGCGCTCACCGCGCTCCTCTCCCGTGCTCCGCCTCGCCGGGCCCGGCCGGACGCGTCCGGTCCGCCACGGCCGCTCGTACGTCCGAGACCGTCCTGGAACAATCTAACCTTACGTTAGAGTTCGAGGTGGGCGGGTCGGCGGAGACGGCTTGCACCGGCTGTCGCCGCGCCCGCAGAGCCGGCCGGACGGCCGGCCAGACGCCGCAGGACCACGAGGATGTGAACCCCATGGGCGCACGGTTCGAAGAACTCGACTGGCGTCCGACGCCCATGGGCGCCGTCAGCCTGCGGCGGCGCCGCGATCCTGCCGCCGGCGTCGATGTCTACGAGATCAAACTCGATGACGACTTCCTGATGTCGAGCCTGTGGACGGAGGGCGAGACCGAACTCGCCCGCCTCGGCCTGGCGGCGGCGGCGGGTGACGCGCTCGACGTCGCCGTGGGCGGGCTCGGTCTCGGCTACACCGCCCAGGCCGCGCTGGACGATCCCCGCGTGCATTCGCTCGTCGTGGTGGAGGCCCTTGCCGAGGTCATCGAATGGCATCAGGCAGGGCTGGTGCCGCTGGGCGAACGGCTGGCGGGCGACGAGCGCTGCCGCCTGGTCCAGGGTGACTTCTTCGCCATGGCCCCTTCCTCGGACGGGCTGGACCCGCGCAATCCGGAAGCCCGCTTCCACGCGATCCTGCTCGACATCGACCATTCGCCGAGCCACGTCCTCGACCCGGCCCACGCCTCGTTCTACCGGCCCCCGGCGCTGGGTCGCATGGCCGAGCGGCTCCACCCCGGCGGCATCTTTGCCCTCTGGTCGAACGAAGCCCCCGACGACGGCTTCAGCGCCGTGCTCGGTGAGGTGTTCGCCGAAGCGGAGGCGCACGTCGTGGAGTTCTCGAACCCCATCCAAGGGGGTACTTCAGCCAACACCGTCTACGTCGCCCGCACCGAGCGGTGAGGCGGGCCGGCGTGGGGAGGAAGCCGACGGACGGCCGGCAGATGCAGATCGGCGAGGTCGCGGACCGGACCGGTCTGAGCCTGCGCACCATCCGCCACTACGAAGAGGTCGGCCTCGCGGTCCCCACGGCGCGCTCGCAGGGCGGGTTCCGCCTCTACACGGACGAGGACGTCGCGCGCCTGCTGGTCATCAAGCGGATGAAGCCGCTCGACTTCACCCTCGAAGAGATGCGCGACCTGCTGACCGTCCTGGACGAACTCCGCTCCGGCGACGCCGACGAGGCGACGCGGGCCGACCTCGCCAAGCGCCTCGCCCTCTACCGCGCCCTGGTCGAGGAGCGCTGCGAGAAGCTCCGCACCCGCCTGTCGGACGCCGAGCGGTTCTCCACCGAACTCACGTCGGAACTGCGCAAGCACCGCCGCTGACCCGGCGGGGGCTCACTCGCCGGGGAGGTGGGGGGCGGTCGTGGCGTGCAGGGCGAGGGAGAGTTCGACGGCGCTGTCGACGACGGCGTCGAGGTCGTCGCCCAGCCGTCCGTCGGCCCACTGCTGGGCCAGCTCGGTCATCGCGCCGGTGAACATCGTCGCGCCGACGACGACGGGGAGCCGCGGGCTCTCGGTGCGGCTCATCGCGAGGACGCCCTCCAGCAGGGCGGTCTGCGCGGCGCGGCGGCGCTCGGCCAGCACTTCGTGGCCGCGCGCCTCGGCGAACAGTACGCGTCCGCGGCGGGGGTCCTCGCTGATGAAGCTCAGCACGGCGCGGATGCCCGCGCGCGTGCGGACGTCCGGGTGTGGGCCCGCCTCCTCCAGGGCGCGGGCCAGGACCTCGGCGAGCGAGGCGGCCTCCCGGTCGTAGACGGCGGCGAGCAGCGCGCCGGTGTCGGGGAAGTTCTCGTAGAAGTAGCGCGTGTGCAGCTCGGCCTCGCGGCAGACGGCGCGGACGGTGAGGGCCGCCTCGCCCTCCTCGCCGAACAGCCGGAACGCGGCCCGGACGAGCATGGCGCGCCGCTCGTCGCGGCGCCTGCTCGCGGGGACCCCGGCCCACCGTGTGGACGCGGCCGTGCGCGTGCTCGCCATGCCGGTCACCCTACCCCCGCGCCGCCGCGCGCCCCGGAAGTCTGGACACGGTTGTACCCAAACACTTACTCTGGATACACCTGTCACCAGAATGGGCCGGGAGTTGCGGCATGCCATCGAGGACCAACATCATCGCGGCGCGGTTCGAGCGGGCCTTCGACACCGATATCCGCTCCAGGTTCTTCCGCGGTCTGGAGTTCGCCGGGCCGGAGGGCGACCCCGGCTGGTTCGGGCCCGGCAGCGCGGTCTGGTACGTCCACTCGCACCTGCCGACCCTGCTGCTCGGGCTGGTCGGGGCCGCCTACATCGAGGGCCTGGACCCGAGCATCAGCTGGATGGCCTACGACCACTCCCGCATCCCCGAGCGCGTCGACGGCGTCCCGACCGGCGGCATCGACCCCGAGGGCGCGGCGGTGCGGCTCGGGCACTCGCTGTCGTTCTTCATCGGGACGGCCTACGGCTCCACCGCGACGGCCGAGCGCCTCGCCCGGACCGTCCGCGCCATGCACCACACGGTGAAGGGCACCCGTCCGGACGGGCTGCCCTACGACGCCGACGACCCCGACTGGCTGCGCTGGAACTACGCCACCGTCGTGTGGGGGCTGGCGACCGCGCACGAGCGCTACCACCGCCGCCCCCTCAAGGGCGACGGCCTGGAGCGCTACTACCGCGAGTTCGTCCGCGTCGGCGAGGCGCTGGGCGGCACGGACCTTCCCGCCACCAAGGCGGAGGTCGCCGAGTGCCTGGAGTCCTACCTGCCGCGCCTCGCCCTCACCCCGATCAAGGCGTTCGGGACCGGGCCCAACCTGCGCGACAGCAAGGCCAAGCCGTGGGAGCCCGGCAGCCCGTTCATGGACTGGGCGGCCCGCGACATGCTGCCGGAGTGGGCGCGGAAGCTCGCCCTCTACCGGCCGCCGAACCCGGTGGCGCTGCGGCTGCGCCGGACGACGCTGTGGGTCGCCCTCAACGCCCTGCACGACGCCACCGGGCCGCTGCCGGAGTTCCGCCAGGCGCGGGCCCGGGTGGCGGCGGGCGCGGCGGCGCCGGTCGCCTCCACCGCGCCGGCCGCGCCCGACCCGGAGCTGTCCCGCGAAGAGGTCGAGGCCATCGCCTGATTTCGGCGCCCACCCTCGCCCCTGACGGCAACCGAATGTCATTCTGGTGTTCTGGACGCAGAACTTGGAGGGGCCATGGCGATCGCGATCGGCGACGAGCACCGCGAGCTGGCACGGACGGCGCGCGCGTTCCTGCGCGACCAGAAGGCGCGGGCGGCGAACCGCGCGCTGCTGGACGCGGAGCAGGAGACCCTGCCCGCCTTCTGGACGGGGTTCGCCGCACTGGGGCTGCTCGGCCTGCACCTTCCCGAGGAGCACGGCGGCGGGGGAGCGGGCCTTCCGGAGCTCGTCGTGGTCGCCGAGGAGCTCGGCCGCGCCGCCGCGCCGGGCCCGATGCTGCCGACGATGATCGCGTCCGCCGTGCTCGCCGCGGCGGAGGACGAGGAACCGCGGGCCCGGCTGCTGCCCGGCCTCGCGTCGGGCGCGACCCCGGCGGCCCTCGGCCTGGACGGGGCGCTCACCGTGAGCGGCGGCGCCGCCACCGGGGACGCGGGCGTCGTGCTGGGCGGCGGCCTCGCGGAGCTGCTCGTCCTGCCCGCCGGGGACGACATGGTGGTCGTGCGGGCGGACGCACCGGGCGTCACCGTCGAGGTGCCCGAGAACCTGGACCCGGCCCGCCGCTCCGCGCGCGTCCGGCTCGACGGCGCCGCCGTGGAGGTCCTCCCCGGGGCCCGCGCGTACGCGACCGCCGTCGCCCGGACGCTGATGTCCGCGGAGGCCGTCGGGGGCGCGCTGGAATGCGTCGACGCGGCCACCGCGTACGCCAAGGTGCGCCGGCAGTTCGGGCGGCCGATCGCGACGTTCCAGGCCGTCAAGCACCACTGCGCGAACATGCTCGTCGCCGCGGAGCTGGCCACGGCCGCGGTGTGGGACGCGGCGCGGGCCGCGTCCGGTCCGGCCGACCAGTTCGAGCTGGCCGCGGCCGTCGCGGCGGCGCTCGCCCTGCCCGCCTTCACCTCCAACGCGGGCCTGAACATCCAGGTCCACGGCGGGATCGGCTTCACCTGGGAGCACGACGCCCACCTGCTGCTGCGCCGGGCCGCGACGCTGGAGGCCGTCGGCGACCCGCACGCGGCGGAGCGCGACGTGACCCGGCTGCGGGTGGCCGGGGTCGTCCGGGAGACGAGCCTCGACCTGCCGCCCGAGGCGGAGGCGCGGCGCGCGGAGGTCCGCGAGCTGGCCCGGGAGATCGCCGCGCTGCCCAAGGCCGAGCAGCGCGAGAGGCTCATCGAGACCGGCTACGTCCAGCCGCATTGGCCGCGCCCCTGGGGCGTGGAGGCGAGCGCCGGGCTCCAGCTCGTCATCGAGGACGAGTTCCGCGCCGCAGGCGTGAAGCGCCCGCAGCTCGGCATCACCGGCTGGGTGATCCTCACGCTCGTCCAGCACGGGACGCAGGACCAGATCGACCGGTGGGTGCGTCCGGCGCTCACCGGTGAGGAGGTCTGGTGCCAGCTGTTCAGCGAGCCCGACGCCGGATCGGACGCCGCGGCCGTCAAGACCCGCGCCGTCAAGGTGGACGGCGGCTGGCTCGTCAACGGCCAGAAGGTGTGGACGAGCGGCGCCCAGTACTGCCGCTGGGGCTTCGCGACCGTCCGCACCGACCCGGACGCGCCGAAGCACTCCGGCGTCACGATGGTCGTCGTCGACATGCACCACCCCGGCGTGGAGGTCCGGCCGCTGCGCCAGACGACCGGCGCCTCCGACTTCAACGAGGTGTTCTTCTCCGACGTCTTCGTCCCCGACGCCGACGTCGTCGGGGAGCCGAACAAGGGCTGGTCGGTCGCCCGCGCCACCCTCGGCAACGAGCGGGTCAGCATCGGCGGCGGCGTCGGCGGCCCGCCCGGACCCGACGTGTTCCGGCTCTACACCGAGCGGGGCGACCGCGTCCCGGCGGCGGCCGAGCGGGTCGGCGCGTACGCGGCCGAGGAGCAGGCCCTCCGGCTGCTCAACCTCCGCTCGGCCGAGCGCGCCGTCGCGGGCGGTGAGCCGGGCCCCGAGGGGAACATCACCAAGCTCGTCCTCGCCGAGCACGGCCACGCCACCGCCGCGCTCCTCGCCGAGTTCGCCGGGCCCGAGACCGCGTTCAACGAGGGGCTCGGCCAGTTCGCGGGCCTGATGCGCCTCGGGTCGCGCGGCATGTCCATCGCGGGCGGCACCTCCGAGATCACCCGCAACCAGATCGCCGAGCGCATCCTCGGCCTGCCCCGCGACCCGCTGATCCGCTGACGGGGCGGTCCGGCCCCGGCGCGGTCACGCCGGGGCCGGGGCCTGTGTTCACGACCGGCGGCGGTGGGCCGGCTCCAGGGACGGGTTGCCGGTCATGTGCCTGATGCCGGCCATGTCGGTGCCGGGCGGGACGACCTCGTCGATGGCGTCGAGGATGGCCGCGTCGAGCCGGACGTCGGCGGCGGCGAGCAGGTCCTCCAGCTGCGCCATCGTCTTCGGGCCGATGATCGTCGAGGTGATGGCCGGGTGCTCGGCGACGAACCCGAGGGCCAGGTGGGTCAGCGAGAGGCCCGCCTGCTCGGCGATCTTGGTGAGCCGTTCCACGGCGTCGTAGCGCGCCGAGGCGCTGGGGTCGGTGTCCACGGTGCGGCCCCGCCACACCGGGCTGTCCGAGGGGGCGAAGCGGGCGCCCTCGGGGGCCTGCTCGCCGCGCCGGTACTTGCCGGTGAGCCAGCCGCCGGCGAGCGGGCTCCACGGGATGACGCCCATCCCGTGCCGCCGCGCCGCTGGCAGCATGGACTCCTCGATCGACCGGGCGAAGATCGAGTACTGCGGCTGCTCGCAGACGAACCGGACGCCGCCCCGGCGCTCGGCGGCCCACTGCGCCTCGACGATCCAGTCGGCGGGGAAGGACGACGACCCGACGTACAGCACCTTGCCCTGGCGGACGAGGTCGGTCAGGGCGTCGAGCGTCTCCTCGAGGTCGGTCTCCCAGTCGCGGCGGTGCATCTGGTACAGGTCGATGCGGTCGGTGCCGAGGCGGCGCAGGCTGTCCTCCACGGCGCGGACGATGTAGCGCCGCGAGCCGCCCCGGGCGTTGCGCGCGTCGTCGTCGAGCGGGAAGAAGAACTTGGTCGCGAGGACGACGTCGTCGCGGCGGCCCTTGAGGGCCTTCCCGACGATCTCCTCGCTCTCCCCGGTGGAGTACATGTCGGCGGTGTCGATGAAGTTGATGCCGGCGTCCAGCGCCCGGTGGACGATCCGCTCGGACTCGCCGTGGTCGGGGTTGCCGACGGCGCCGAACATCATCGCACCGAGGGTCTGGGTGCTGACCTCGACGCCGGTACGGCCGAGCTTGCGGTACTGCATGCGTGCTCCTCGTTAGGCGAACGCGAGGAACGCTAGGTGCTGGAGCGCGCTCCAGGTCAAGCGCGGTCAGGCGCCGGGCGCCGTCTCGGCGAGCCAGTCGTACCAGGCGTCCAGGCCGTCGCCGCGGGTCGCCGAGACGGGCAGTACGCGCAGCCCGGGGCACAGCCGGCGGGCCGCGTCCCGGCAGGCGTCCATGTCGAAGTCGACGTACGGCAGCAGGTCGGTCTTGTTGACCAGCAGGACGTCCGCGCCGCGGAACATGTGCGGGTACTTCAGCGGCTTGTCGTCGCCCTCGGTGACGGACATGAGCACGACGCGGGCCCGCTCGCCGAGGTCGAACAGCGCCGGGCAGACGAGGTTGCCGACGTTCTCGACGAACACCGTGGAGCCGTCCGGCGGGGCCAGCGCGGCCAGCGCCCCGGCCACCATCCCGGCGTCGAGGTGGCAGCCGGCGCCCGTGTTGACCTGGACGGTCCGGGCCCCGGCCGCGGTGAGGCGCCGCGCGTCCAGCAGCGTCTCCTGGTCGCCCTCGATCACCGAGATCGGACGGTCGCGGCTCAGGTCGGCGACCGTGCGCTCCAGCAGCGTGGTCTTCCCCGAACCGGGGGAGCTCATCACGTTGAGCGCGACGATGCCGCGTTCGGCCAGCCACGCCCGGTTCCGGCCGGCCAGTTCGTCGTTGCGGGCCAGCACCCTGCGGCCCAGCGGCACGACGTGCCCCTCCTCCTCCCCTAGGTCGTCCTCCAGGTCGTGTACGAGATCGTGGACGTGCCCGTGGACGTGCCCGGCGGCGTCGCCGTGGACGTGCCCGGGGGCCGTCAGGGTCGTCAGGCGCGCGGCGTCCTCGCCGTCGCAGCCGCAGCTCTCACACATCGTCGGCTACCTCCACCGCCTTGATCGTCAGGTCGGCGCCGCCGCTGATCACCACGTCGGCGCTTCCGCACGGGCACACCGCGAGCGGATCGCGCGCGGGGAACGAGGCCCCGCAGGCGGTGCAGTCGCCGACGCCCTCCGGCTCGGTGATGTCGAGCCGCGCGCCCTCGACGCACGTCCCTTCGCCGGCCAGTTCGAAGCAGAAACGCACCGCGTCCGGCATGACTCCGGAAAGTCTCCCTATTTCGAGGTGGACCACCACCACCCGCGAATCGGGCAATTGGGTGGAAATTGCCGCTATGACGCTCTCCGTGACGGCCAATTCGTGCACGCGTCCTCCCGGCCCGCTTCCATTGCCCCACCGCCGTTCTGCTGCCCCGATCTCCCCAGTTCAAACGGTGTGTTTACCGAACCGAGGAAAGGGGTTGAGGCGCTTTTCGGGCGGTGTTTCGCGCCGTTCCCGCAGGGCAACCGGATGGGGTGATGACCGCAGCCGGTCGAGGGGGGAAGCGATGACGAGCGTCGCTCCGGCGGAGCCGCTGACGGACGAGATCCACATTCTGTGGACGTCCGAGGGAATGAGCTGCGACGGGGACACGGTCTCGGTGACCGCGGCCTCGCTGCCGAGCATCGAGGACGTCGTCCTCGGCGCGATACCGGGCCTGCCGAAGGTCCACCTGCACAACAAGGTGCTGGCCTACGAGAACGGCGACGAGTTCATGGAGGCGTTCCGCCAGGCCGCGCGCGGCGAGCTGTCGCCGTTCGTCCTCGTCGTCGAGGGCTCGATCCCGAACGAGAACATCAACGGGGACGGCTACTGGACGTCGATGGGCAACGACCCGGAGACCGGCGAGCCGATCACGCTGAACGAGTGGATCGACCGGCTCGCGCCGAAGGCGTGGGCGGTCGTCGCGGCCGGGACCTGCGCGACCTACGGCGGCATCCACGCGATGGCGGGCAACCCGACCGGATGCATGGGCCTCGCCGACTACCTCGGCTGGGACTTCCGCTCCGCGGGCGGGCTGCCGATCGTGAACGTGCCGGGCTGCCCGGTCCAGCCGGACAACTTCATGGAGACGCTGCTCTGGGTGCTGCACCAGGCGGCCGGGCTGGCGCCGGTCATCCCGCTGGACGAGAAGCTGCGGCCGACGTGGCTGTTCGGCAAGACCGTCCACGAGGGCTGCGACCGCGCCGCCTACTACGAGCAGGCCGACTTCGCGCGCGACTACAACTCGCCGAAGTGCCAGGTCAAGATCGGCTGCTGGGGCCCGGTGGTGAACTGCAACGTCACCAAGCGCGGCTGGATGGACGGCGTCGGCGGCTGCCCCAACGTGGGCGGCATCTGCATCGGCTGCACGATGCCGGGCTTCCCGGACAAGTTCATGCCGTTCATGGACGAGCCGCCCGGGGCGAGCCTGTCCACCACGCTGCTGAGGTCCTACGGGCCGTTCATCCGGACGATGCGGTCGATCACCAACAGGGGCGCGAACCGGGAGCCGAAGTGGCGCCACAACCGGGAGCGGCTGACCAGCGGCTACCAGCCCCGCTGGCCGCACCAGTGAACGGCGGCCGTGCCGCCGCCGGGCCGGCGGCGGCACGGCCCGACCAGGAAAGACACGAGCGGAGGACGGCCGCGCCGGGGGACGGCGGACGGGCCGCGGAACAGGGGCGAGCGATGAAGCGGGGCGAGTCATGAAGCAGGGGACGGCGGCGCGCGGCGAACGGGCGGCCACGCAGGCGGGCCTCGTGGAGGTGGCGTTCGACCCGATCACCCGGATCGTCGGCAACCTCGGCATCTACACCAAGATCGATTTCGCGAACGGGCAGGTGGCCGAGTGCCGGAGCACCTCGTCCATCTTCCGCGGCTACAGCGTGTTCATGAAGGGCAAGGACCCGCGCGACTCGCACTTCATCACGAGCCGGATCTGCGGCATCTGCGGCGACAACCATGCGACCTGCTCGATCTACGCACAGAACATGGCGTACGGGATAAAGCCCCCGCCGCTCGCCGACTGGATCATCAACCTCGGCGAGGCCGCCGAGTACATGTTCGACCACACGCTCTTCCAGGACAACCTGGTCTTCGTCGACTTCTGCGAGCGGATGGTCGCCGAGACGAACCCGAGCCTGCTGGCGACGGCGAAGAACACCGACGCGCCGCGCGGCTCCGTGCACGGGTTCCGCAAGATCGCCGACATCATGACGGCGTTCAACCCGTTCGAGGGCTCGGTCTACAAGGAGGCCCTCCAGCTCAGCCGCATCACCCGCGAGATGATCTGCCTGATGGAGGGGCGCCACGTCCACCCGTCGACGCTGTATCCGGGCGGCGTGGGGACGGTCGCGACGCCGCAGGTGTTCACCGACTACCTCGTCCGGCTGACGCGCTGCCTCGACTTCGTCAAGCGGGCCGTCGCGATGAACGACGACATCTTCGACTTCTTCCTGGAGGCGCTGCCCGGCTACGACCAGGTCGGCCGGCGGCGGACGCTGCTCGGCTGCTGGAGCGCCTTCCAGAACCCGGACGTCTGCGACTACGACTACCGGCACATGTCCGAGTGGGGGCGGGCCGCCTACGTCACCCCGGGCATCGTCGTGGACGGGGAGCTCCTCACGACGGACCTGGTCGACATCAACCTCGGCATGCGGATCCTGCTGGGCAGCTCCTACTACGACGACTGGGTCAACGAGGAGACCTTCGTCAAGGAGGACCCGCTCGGCAACCCGATCGACCAGCGGCACCCGTGGAACCAGACGACGCTGCCGAACCCGCAGAAGCGCGACCTCGACGGCGGCAAGTACAGCTGGGTGATGAGCCCGCGCTGGCGCCACCCGGAGACCGGCGACCACCTCGCCCTCGACACCGGCGGCGGGCCGCTCGCCCGGCTGTGGGCGACCGCGCTGGCCGGCGAGGTGGACACCCCGTACGTCCGCTCGACCGGGCACAGCGTCCAGATCGACCTGCCGAAGACGCCCGGCATGCCGGAGGTCAACCTGGAGTGGAAGCCGCCGCAGTACGCCAACACGATCGAGCGCGACCGGGCCCGCGCCTACTTCATCGCCTACGCGGCGGGGATGGCGCTGTACTTCGCCGAGAAGGCCCTCGACGAGGTCCGGGGCGGGCGGACGAAGGTGTTCACCGACTTCGACGTCCCGGACGAGGCGATCGGCTGCGGGTTCCACGAGGCCGTGCGCGGCGTGCTGTCGCACCACCTCGTCATCCGCGACGGCAAGATCGCCAACTACCACCCGTACCCGCCGACGCCGTGGAACGCCAGCCCGCGCGACTCCTACGGCACGCCCGGCCCGTACGAGGACGCCGTCCAGGGCCAGCCGATCTTCGAGGAGAACGGCCCGGACGACTTCAAGGGCATCGACATCATGCGGACCGTCCGCAGCTTCGACCCGTGCCTGCCGTGCGGCGTGCACATGTACGTCGGCAACGGCCGGACGATCGAGAAGCGGCACTCCCCGATGTTCGGCGCCCAGGAAGAGCACTGATGGGCTGGGACGACGAGCGCGTGCGGGAGCACGTCCGGCGCCTGGAGGGGCTGCTCGACGGCCTCGACCCGGCGGCGCACCAGGCCGTCCAGGCGCTGGTGGAGCTGTACGGGGAGGCCCTCGACCGGATCGTGCGGCTCACCGCGGACGCCTCCGCCCTCGCCGGCGACGAGCTGGTCGGCCACCTGCTGGCCATGCACGGCCTGCACCCGGAGACGCCGGAGGCGCGGGTCGGGCGGGCGCTCGCCGCGCTGGAGGGGTTCCTCGGCAAGCACCGCACGTCGGTGGAGTTCGCCGGGATCGACGGGGCGGCGGTGCGGCTGAAGGTCGCGACCGAGGGGCGCGCCGCCGCGCCCCGCCCGGTGCTGGACGCCGTGGAGCGGGCGGCCCTGGCCGCGGCGCCGGAACTGGAGCGGGTCGAGATCGAGGCGCCCGCGCCGGAGAAGGTGCTGATCACCCTGGACCAGGTGCGGAGCCGCGCATGACGCCCGCGCTGTCCACGCCGAGGCTGGCGGCGCTGGCCTCGGCACCGCCGCTCCCGCCGCCGGCGGCCGAGGCCGAGGCCGAGGAGCAGTGCGACCTGTGCGCCGAACCCGTGCGCGGCGCGCACCGGCACCTGCTCGACCTGGACAAGGGCGAGCTGCTGTGCGCGTGCGGGGCGTGCACCCTGCTGTTCGACGGCCAGGCGGCGGGCGGGCGGCACTACCGGCTCGTCCCGGACCGGCGGCGCGAACTGACCGGCTTCCGGCTGGACGGCCCGCTGTGGGCGGGCCTCGGCATCCCCGTCGACCTGGCCTTCTTCTCCGTCTCGGAGCTGGGCGAGGTCACCGCCCGCTACCCGAGCCCGGCCGGCGCGCTGCGCGCGGCCGTGCACGCGGAGAACTGGCGGCGCGTGGCCGACGCCAACCCCGTCCTGGCGGAGCTGCGCCCGGACGTGGAGGCGCTCGTCGTGCACCGGGCGCGGGGCGCGGCCGAGCACTGGATCCTCCCGATCGACGACTGCTACCGGCTCACCGCCCTGCTGCGCGAGCACTGGACGGGCTTCACCGGCGGCGACGCGGTCTGGGAGCGCATCGGCGCGTTCTTCGCGGAGTTGAGGGCGGCCGGTGGGAAGGCGGCGCAGGCAGGCACCGAGGGGAAGAGGAGAACACGATGATCAAGGTGGGGAAGCCCGACGTCTCGCCCGACAAGCCCTCGCACACGAGGGGCGTCCACGAGGGCAACGCGACGGGCAACTACGACAAGCAGGTCGGGCACCTGCCCGACGGCACGTCCACCGCGGCCCGCTCGACGGGGATCAACCCGGCGGCCCGCGGCCCGATCCTCGACTCGATGCCGAATTTGTCTCCGGCATGAGCGAAGCGAACCGGGGGGCGTGGGGGGTCGCCCCCCCTCGAAGGAGCAGGGCATGAGCGAAGCGAAGCGGGGGGCGTGGGGGGGCGTCCCCCCTCGGGGAGGCGGAGCATGAGTTCGACACCGGAGCTCGGGCTCGATCTGCTCGGGATCGAGGCGGAGGCGTACGCGGCTACGCCGACGCTGAGCCTGCGGGTCGGGCTGCGGCGGCTGGACGGCGGGCCCGTGCAGTGCGTCCTGCTCACCACCACGGTGACGATCGCGGCGGCGCGCCGCGGCTACGACGACGCCGAGCGCGACCGGCTCGCCGGGGTGTTCGGCCCGCCGGAGATGTGGGACCGGTCGCTGCACGGCCTGACCTGGGCGCGCGTCGGCACCACCGTGCCGACGTTCCGCGGCGGGACCGAGGTGGCGCTGTCGCTGCCGTGCGGGCACGACATGCAGGTGGCGGCCGACCGCTACCTGCACGCGCTCGGCGGCGGCGACGTCCCGCTCGACCTGACCTTCAACGGCACGGTGTTCTACCCCGGCGAGGACGGCAAGCTGCGCACCATGCAGATCCCGTGGCACCACGAGGCCACCGGCGACCTGCCCCTCCAGGCGTGGAGGGACCTGATGGGCCGCTACTACGGCACCGCCCGCTGGCTGCGCCTGGACGACGACTGCTTCGGCCGCCTGTCGGCCTACCGGGCCCGTCGCGCGCACTCCTCGTTCGACGACACGGTCGACGAGCTGCTGCGGCACGCCGAGAGCCGACGTGAGGAGGAAGAGTGGACCGCGTAAGGGCCATCGCGGACACCGTCCTCTACGAGGGGTACCTCCTCTGGCCGTACCGCCGGTCGGCCCTGAAGAACCGCCAGCGCTGGACGATCGGCGGCGTCTACCCGCGCGGCTACGCCGAGCGGAACAGCGACCGCTGGACGGTCCACGCCGAGTTCCTCATGGAGGCGGGGCCCGGCGCGCAGGTCGAGGTCACGCTGCGCTTCCTGCACGCGGTGCACCGCCAGGTGATGAACGGCGACACCCCGGTGGACGAGATCCGCGTCGGGGACGAGATCTGCACCACCTGGCAGGAGGCCCGAGAACGCGAACTCACCAGCGGGCCGGTCGCGGTCGAACGCCTCGTGCGCGCGCCCGTCCAGGTGCCCGTCGAGGTCGCGGCGGGCAGCGAAGAGGAAGCCGTGAACGGCAGGGGGCCGTGCGGGGGCGGCGGCGTGCGGTTCGTCCGGTCGTGGGAGCGGGTGGACGGACGGGTCGAGGTCTCGGCCGTGCCCGCCGGGGACGGCGCGGTGCGGCTGCGCGTGGAGGTCGTCAACACCGGCGCCGCCGACGAGCGCGAGGATGCCGTGCGGGCCGGGATGCTGTGCGCGCACGTCGTGGCGCACACCGGCGGCGGCGCGTTCGTCTCGCTCACCGACCCGCCGGAGCGGCTCGCGCAGGCGGCGGCGGAGTGCGGCAAGGACGGGCTGTGGCCGGTGCTCGCGGGCGAGCCGGGCGGCCACGACACCGTGCTCGCGGCGCCGATCGTCCTCTACGACTGGCCGCAGGTGGCGCCGGAGAGCCCCGGCGACCTGTTCGACGGGACGGAGATCGACCGGCTGCTGATCCTCAGCGTGCTCAGCCTCACCGAGGACGAGCGGCGGGAGATGGCGGCGACCGATCCGAAGGCGCGGCGGATCCTGGAGCGGTGCGACGCGCTGTCGTCCGGTGAGCTGCTGGCGCTGCACGGGACGTTGCGGGATCCGCGGAAGGACGTGTGGTGAGCGGGGGAGAGATGGGCACGGGCGGGCGGGAGACGGCACCCGGGAGCCGGGTCAGGCTGCGTCCCCGCGGGGGCGCCGACATCTTCGACCTGGCGCTCGTCGGGCGCACCGCCGTCGTCGAGCGCGTCGAGGAGGACATGGAGGGCGGGGTGCACCTGGTCGTCGCGCTGGACGACGACCCGGGCCGCGACCTCGGCCCCCGCAACCAGCTCGGGCACCGCTTCTTCGTCCGGCCGGACGAGGTCGAGCCGCTGCCCGGGGAGGCGCCGGACCGCAGGGTCCTCGTCGCGGGGATCGGCAACGTGTTCCACGGCGACGACGGGTTCGGCGTGGAGGTCGTCCGGCGGCTGGAGACGCGGCCGCTGCCGCCCGGCGTGGACGTCGTCGACTTCGGCATCCGCGGCATCGACCTGATGTACGCGCTCGGCGACGGCTACGGGGCGGCGGTCCTGGTCGACGCCGCCGAGCGCGGCCACCCGCCGGGCACCGTGTCGCTGGTCGAGCCCGGCCCGGACGACTTCGGCGGCGTCGCGGTGGACGCGCACGGCCTCGACCCGGCGCAGGTGCTGCGGCTGGCCAGGGACAACGGCCCGGTCCCGCCGCGCATCCTGCTCGTGGCGTGCGAGCCGGCGGCGCGGACCACGGACGCCACCTGGGAGATGCGGCTCAGCGCGCCGGTCGAGGCGGCGGTCGGGGAGGCCGCCGCGCTGGTCGAGCGGCTGCTCGCGGAGGAATTCACGCAGGAACTCGCGCAGGAGGGAGCGGGGAGATGAAGGCGAACGGACGGAGAGTGGAGATCAAGAAGGGGTTCTGCATCGGCGCGGGCGGGGCCCGGGTGATGCTCGCGCTGGTCGCGGTCGGCGCGGTCGTGCTGGTCGTCAGGGAGCTTCCGGGGCTGCGCCGGTACCTCAAAGCCGAGTCGATGTGATCGGGGACGCGGAGCGGACGCTCATGACGTCGATCGAGCGGCGCCTCGTCGGCCAGCTGAAGGAGGCGCACGCGCTCCAGGAGCACGCCGAGGCCGCGCTGAGCGAGATGCTGACCGCGGCGGCGGACGAGCCGGACCTCTCCCGGCCGCTCGGCCACTACGCCGAGCGGTCCCGGGCGTACACGAGGGCGGTCGAGGCGCGGCTGCACGCGCACGGGGCGTCGCCGAGCATCGCCCGCGACGCGGGGTCGCTGCTCGCGTCGGTGGTGGAGGCCGGGGTCGGGCGCGGCCACCGCGACCCCGTGCGGCACATGCGGGACGCCTACGTCGCCGTCCACCTGCAGATCGCGGCGGGCGAGACGCTGCGCCGGTTCGCCGAGCGCGCCGGGGACCGGGAGACGGCGGCGGTCGCGGCGGCGATGTGCGAGGACGCCCACGCGATGTCGCACGAGCTGTCGGACCGCTGGGACATCGCCGTGGAGATGTCGCTGCGCGCCCGCGGCGCCGGGCACTCCCCGCCGTCCGCGGGGGGCGGGCGATGACCGCGGCCGTGGCGGAGGTGTTCCGGCGGCGCGCGGAGCCGGCGGCCGCGCTCGCCGACGCGGCGGGCGCCATCGCCGCCGCCTGCCACGCGATGGCGGCCCGGTTCCACCGCGGGGGGCGCCTGCTCACCTTCGGGACCGGCGCCGCCGCCACCGACGCGCAGCACGTCGCGGTCGAGTTCGTGCACCCGGTGATCGTCGGCAAGCGGGCGCTGCCCGCGCTGTCGCTCACCGGCGACGTCGCGACGCTCACCGGCGTCTGCGCCGACGCCGGGTTCGACGACGTGTTCGCGCACCAGGTCCGCTGCTTCGGCGGCCCGGACGACATCGCGCTCGGGATCTCGCCGGACGGCCGCTGCGGCAGCGTCCGGCGCGCCCTGGAGTGCGCCCGGGAGCTCGGCATGCTGACGGTCGCGCTGGCGGGCGGGGACCCCGGAGCGCTCGCCGGGACGGTCGACCACCTGGTCACCGTGCCGTCCGACGACCCGCGCGTCGTGAAGGAGGTGCACGTCACCGCGTACCACGTGCTGTGGGAGCTGGTCCACGTGTTCCTGGAGCAGCCGGCCGTGCTCGACCAGGAGGTGACCGCGTGACCGGATGCACGGGCGACCACTGCGTGACCTGCGCGGACGAGGCCGTCCCGGTCGTCGTCGCGCGGCTCCTCGACGGCGGTCTCGCGGACGTCGACGTCGGCGGCGGGCGGCTCGAACGGGTCAGCGTGGCACTGGTGGACGCCGGTGTCGGCGACACCGTGCTCGTCCACGCCAAGGAGGCGATCGGGGTCGTGGCGACGTGACCGACATGCTCTATCCCTTCCTGTACGCGGGCGGCTCGGGGCTGGACACCCTGCTGGAGGACGTGCGCCGCTCGACGCGCGAGAAGGCCGGCGACATCGTCCGGCTGCGCGAGACCGTCCTGGAGGAGTACGGCGAGGACCTCGCGGCCTGCGCCGCGCGGATGGCGGGCGCGTTCCGCTCCGGCGGCCGGCTGTTCGCGTTCGGGAACGGCGGCAGCTCGACGGACGCGCAGGACGTCGCGGCGCTGTTCCTCCACCCGGGCGGGTCCGCGCGGCCGCTGCCGGCGCTGGCGCTCACGACCGACGCCGCCGTCGTCACCGCGCTGTCCAACGACATCGGGTTCGAGGTGGTGTTCGCGCGGCAGCTCGCCGCGTTCGGGCGGCCCGGCGACATCGCGCTGGCGCTGTCCACCAGCGGGAACTCCGACAACCTGATCGCCGCGCTGCGGGAGGCGGAGCGGCGCGGGATGGTGACGGTCGGGCTCGCCGGATACACCGGGGGGCAGATGGCGGAGATGCCCGGCCTGCACCACCTGTTCACCGTGCCCTCGTCGTCGGTGCACCGCATCCAGGAGGCGCAGACGACGGTCTACCACGCCCTCTGGGAACTGACCCAGCACGAACTGACCCAGCACGAACTCGCACAGCAGGGATCGACGGGGGAGGCTTTCTGATGTGCCTGGCGATACCGGGCGAGATCGTGGAGATCATGCCGGACCGCCCGGTGGCGAAGGTGGACGTGACCGGCGTCCGGCGGGCGGTGAACACCGCCCTGCTGGACGGGGAGCGGCTCGCCGCGGGCGACTGGGTCCTCATCCATGTCGGGTTCGCCATGTCCAAGATCGACGAGGCCGAGGCGC
The DNA here is from genome assembly GCF_040492135.1 of Actinomadura sp. NPDC000600. Taxonomy (NCBI): domain Bacteria; kingdom Bacillati; phylum Actinomycetota; class Actinomycetes; order Streptosporangiales; family Thermomonosporaceae; genus Actinomadura; species Actinomadura sp. NPDC000600. The sequence goes on along the minus strand of NZ_JBEUPD010000004.1, from coordinate 224,964 downwards.
GGGCGACGCTGGCGCTGCTGGAGGGCCTCGGCGAGGCCTATGACGACGAGATCGACGCGCTGCGGGAATCGAGGATCGACTGATGCGCTACGTCGACGAGTACCGGGATTCGGAGCGGGCGCGGGCGCTCGCGGCCTCGATCGCCTCGCTGTGCGAGGCCGGGCGGCACTACAAGTTCATGGAGGTGTGCGGCGGCCACACGCACACCATCTACAAGCACGGGCTGGAGGACTACCTGCCCGAGTCCATCTCGCTAGTGCACGGGCCGGGATGCCCGGTGTGCGTGATCCCGATGGGGCGGGTGGACGACGCGATCCACATCGCGTCCCAGCCGGACGTCATCATGACGTCGTTCGGCGACATGATGCGGGTGCCGGGCGGCAAGGGGTCGTTCCTGGACGCCAAGGCCGCCGGCGCCGACATCCGGATGGTGTACTCGCCGCTGGACGCGCTGAGGATCGCCGAGCGTAACCCGTCGCGGCGCGTGGTGTTCATGGGCATCGGGTTCGAGACGACCGCGCCGTCCACGGCCATGACGGTGCTGCGGGCGGCGGCGGCGGGCATCGAGAACTTCTCGGTGTTCTGCAACCACGTGACGATCCTTCCGGCGATCAAGGCGATCCTCGATTCGCCGGACCTGCGCCTGGACGGCTTCCTCGGCCCGGGGCACGTGTCGACCGTCATCGGCTGCCGGCCCTACTCGTTCATCACCGGCGACTACGGCAAGCCCCTGGTCGTCGCCGGGTTCGAGCCGCTGGACATCCTGCAGGCCGTGCACATGCTGCTGGTCCAGCTGGCCGAGGGCCGCTCGGAGGTGGAGAACCAGTACGGCCGGGTCGTCCCGTGGGACGGCAACCCCAGGGCGCTGGACGCGATCTCCAAGGTCATGGAGCTGCGGCCGTACTTCGAGTGGCGCGGCCTCGGCTTCATCTCGCACTCCGCGCTCCGGATGAAGGAGGAGTACGCCGCCTTCGACGCCGAGCGCATCTTCGAGATCCCGGGCGGCCGGGTCGCCGACCCGAAGGCGTGCCAGTGCGGCGAGGTGCTCAAGGGCGTCCTGAGGCCGTGGGAGTGCAAGGTCTTCGGGACCGCCTGCACCCCGGAGACGCCGATCGGCACGTGCATGGTCTCGTCCGAGGGCGCGTGCGCCGCGTACTACAACTTCGGCCGCTTCACCCGCGAGCGGATCATCGAGGTCGGCCGGACGAGGCAGCCGGAGAACCCCGGCCAGGTAAGGGAGACCGTTCGATGACCGTCCGCGAGGAGCAGGTGCTGGAACGGATCGAGCGCGCGCGGGGCCGCAAGGCCAGGCTGCGCGAGGACGCCATCACGCTCGCGCACGGCTCCGGCGGCAAGGCCACCCACACGCTGATCGAGGCGGTGTTCCGGGAGGCGTTCGCCAACCCGCTCCTGGACCGGCTGGACGACTCGGCGCGGTTCGCGGTGAACGGCGCCGAGCTCGCCTTCACCACCGACTCCTACGTCGTGTCGCCGCTGTTCTTCCCCGGCGGCGACATCGGCGACCTGGCCGTCAACGGGACCGTCAACGACCTCGCGGTCTGCGGCGCGCGCCCGCTGCACCTGTCGGCCGGGTTCATCCTCGAAGAGGGCTTCCCCGTCGCCGACCTGCGCCGCATCACCGAGTCGATGCGGCGCGCGGCCGACGCGGCGGGCGTCGACATCGTCACCGGGGACACCAAGGTCGTCGAGCGCGGGAAGGCCGACGGCTGCTACATCAACACCGGCGGCGTGGGGGTCGTGCGCTCCCGGCTGTCCGGGGAGCTCCGGCCCGGCGACGCCGTGCTGGTGACGGGGCCGATCGGGGAGCACGGCGTCACGATCATGCTGGCCCGCGGCGAGCTCGACTTCGAGGCCGACGTCGAGTCGGACACCGCGCCGCTGACCTGCCTGCTCGCCGACCTGGCCGACGCGTGCCCGGGCGGCGTCCGGCGGATGCGGGACGCGACCCGGGGCGGCGTCGCGACCGTCCTCAACGAGCTGGCGTCGGACGCCGGGGCGGCCGTGGCGGTGGACGAGGACGCGATCCCGGTGCGGCCGGCCGTCCGGGGCGCGTGCGAGCTGCTCGGGATCGACCCGATGTACGTCGCGTGCGAGGGCCGCGCCGTGGTCGTGGTCGCCCCCGAGTGCGAGCAGGCCGCCCTGGCGGCGCTGCGGGCCCACCCGCTCGGCGAGGAGGCCGCGGTCATCGGCCGCGTGACCGACGACCCGTCCGGCCTCGTCCTGCTGCGGACGGCCTTCGGCGGCACCCGCATCGTGGACCTCCTCGTCGGCGACCCGCTACCGCGCATCTGCTGACGCGGAGCGGCCCCGGCGGACGCCGGCGAGCGTGACGAGCAGCGACGCCGCCGTCAGCGCCGCCCCGAACCAGAGGACGCTCCTGACCCCCAGATGGTCGGCGAACAGCCCGCCGAACAGGGCACCGACCGCGATGGAGGTGTTGTAGGCCATGGTGTTCAGCGACATCGCGGCCTCGAAGGTGTCGGGCGCGGCGGCGAGCGTCATGTTGACCTGGCACAGCTGCCAGGCGCCGAAGGACACGCCCCACAGGACGAGCAGGACGACCGGCGCGGCCGTCCAGTGCCCGATCGCGAGCAGGAGCAGCAGGGACGCCACGAGCCCCGAGCAGGCGGTGACGAAGGTGGCCCGCAGGTGCCTGGTCGCGGTGTGCCCGGCGACGAAGTTCCCGACCGCGCCGCCGATGCCGTAGGCCATCAGGAGCCCGGTGATGGCCGCGGGGGAGGCGTTCGCGTCGCCCTCCAGGAACGGCCGCACGAAGGTGTAGGCGCCGAAGTGGCCGAGCACGAACAGCACGACGGTGACCATCACCGTCCGGAGCGGCACGTTCCTGACCGGCAGGAGGAAGACCTCCCGGACCGGCACCGCGTTCCGCGACGGCAGTGACGGGATCACGGCGGCGACCGTGAGGAGCACCAGCGCGCTGAGGCCGCTCCAGATGAGGAACGTCGTCCGCCAGCCGGTGAGGTCCTCGAGGAGCGTCCCGAGCGGCATGCCCGCCACCGCGGCGATCGAGATGCCGGACATCACCACCGCGGCCGCCCTGTTCGCGTGGCGCTCCGGGACGAGGCGCATCGCCATGCTCACGCCGATGGCCCAGAACACCCCGTTGGCGAACCCCATGGCGAGCCGCGTCGCCAGCAGCAGCGGAAAGTTCGGGGAGACGGCGGTGACCAGGTTCCCCGCCGCCAGGACCGCGAGCAGCGCCGACAGCAGGACGCGCCGGTTGACGCGCCTGGTCCACGCCACGATGAACGGCACGCCCAGCCCGGCCGAGATGCCGTAGACGGTGACCATCAGCCCTGCGACCCCGACCGAGACGCCCAGGCTGGTGCTCACCGGAGTGAGGATGCCGACGGGCATCAACTCGGTGGTGAGGAAGGCGAACAGGCTCGCCGTGATCGCCGCGACCCCCAGCCATGCCCGCAGGGCCGCCGGGGTCCGCTCCTCGGGTGCGGCCGGGCTCTCGGCCGTCTTCTCGTTCTCGCTTGTCGGCGCGTTCTTGTCCACCCCCGGAGTCTCGCCAGGGAGCCATTGATGAGTCCAACACATGTTTGTCATCTGATTGATCGTGATTCACGATGGATCGATGGAGCTCCAGCAGATGCGCTACGTGGTCGCGGTGGCCGAGACGGCGAACTTCACCCGCGCGGCCGAGCGGTGCCGGGTCGTCCAGTCGGCGCTGAGCCACCAGATCGCCCGGCTGGAACGCGAGCTCGGCACCCGCCTCTTCGACCGGACGAGCCGCCGGGTGCGGCTGACCCCGGCGGGGGAGGCCTTCCTCCCCGCCGCCCGGCAGGCCCTCGACGCCGCGGACCGGGCCCGCGCCGAGGTCGCGGCGGTGTCCGGCGAGATCCGCGGCCGGCTCGCCATCGGCGCGATCCCCACCGTGACGGCGGTGGACCTGCCGAACGCGCTGAAGGACTTCCACGTCCGCCATCCGCAGGTGCGGATCACGCTGCGCCTGGGCGGGAGCGCGGAGATGGCCGAGCGGGTGCGGCAGGGCACGCTGGACGTGGCGTTCCTCGGGCTGCCGCGCAGCGCGCAGCCGAAAGGCGTCCACGGCCGCGTCCTGGCCCGCGGTGAACTGGTCGCGGTGGTCGCCCCCGGGCACCCGCTGGCCGCGGCGGCGGACGTCGACCTGCGGGGGCTCTCGGACGAGGTGTTCGTCGACTTCTCCGCCGGGACGGCCGGGCGCGCGCAGTCCGACGAGGCTTTCGCCGCCGCCGGGGTCGTCCGGGACGTCGCCTTCGAGGTGACGACCCCGGACCTCGTGGTGCGGCTGGTCCGGCTCGGCCTGGGCGTCGGCATGCTGCCCGCCGCCTACGTCACCGGGGTCGCCGGCCTGCACGTCATCGAACTCCGCGACCCGCCCACCCGGGTGGAGCACATGATCTGGAGCCGCCTGGGCCCGTCCCCGGCCGCCGCCGCTTTCCTGGCGGGCCTGGACGTCCCGGCGGCCACCGCCCCACCTCGCGGCGCAACACCGGAAACGCCAGGGCCGGAAAAGGGCGGGGCGCCGCCGGACGAGGTCGAAGCCGCCGGGCGGTGAACCACTCCGGCGGCTTCGACTCCGTCCGGCGGCGCATATCCCGCGCCCTATGCGGAGACCAAGAAACCGCTTGTTGGCATTACATGGCCGACAATTGGGGACCGACCGGCCCACCGGCCCGCAGGCCTGCGCTTTTCACGTGATGTTGAGATCCGCTTGGGCGTTCTTCGCGGGGGGCGCGGGTACCCGCTGGCCATGACAGGGGAATCGTGCCGGCCGGTCTTCGTCCTCGGGTGCCCGAGGTCGGGGACGACGCTGCTCCAGCAGATGCTCCACTCGCACCGGCGCATCGCGTTCCCGTCCGAGACGCGGTTCGTGCACACCGCCTACGAGGCCCGGCACCGGTTCGGCGACCTGGAGCGGCCGGAGAACCGGCGCGCGCTGGCCGAGTGGATCACCAGCGGCGAGGGCACCAAGTTCAAGGTCCTGCGGCTGGACGCCGCCGCCGTGGTCGAGGAGATCGTGCAGGGGCCGCCGACGCTCGGCTCGGCGATCGCGGCCGTGTTCCGCGCCTACGCCCGCCGGCACGGCAAGCCGCGCTGGGGGGACAAGCGGCCGAGCTACTTCCGCCGGGTGCCGATGCTCCGGCGGATGTTCCCCGACGCCCAGTTCATCCATCTCGTCAGGGACGGACGGGACGCGGTGAGCTCCCTGATGCGGATGCCGTGGTTCCACGGCGACATCCACACCGCCGCGCTGACATGGCGGGAGGCGGTCGACACCGGCATGCGCCTGCGCGCCCGCCTCGGCCCCGCCACGTTCTACGAGTTCCGCTACGAGGACCTGGTCGCCGACCCCGAGGACGCCCTGACGCGGCTCTGCGAGTTCCTCGGCGAGGAGTACGACCCCGGGATGAGGACGGCGCACCGGCACGCCCGGCAGACGGTGCCGTCAACGCGGAAGTGGCACCTGCGCACGCACGAGGAGGTCAACGCCCGCCGGGTCGGGGCCTGGCGCGACCGCCTGGAGGGCTGGGAGGCGGACTTCGTCCAGTACGTCCTCGCGTCGCGGCTGCGCCGCCACGGCTACGCGCTGACGGAGGGGGCCCGTCCTCCGGCCGGGCAACTCGTAAGATTCCACCGGCTCGCGGTGTACCGGTGGCGGTCGCGGCACGCGCGGGCGGTCCTCGACCGGCTCGCGGAGGCGCGCGAGCCCAACCCCGTCGTGTCGTGCCTGGACGGCCCTGTAAGCGTGTCCTGACCGACTGATGGCTCCTGCCGGTTGGACAGATGAACCTTGCCTCTTGGTAAGACCGGCGCCGCGGGGCCGCGCGGCACCCGGTCGAAGGGTTGTCCGAAATTCTCATGGAACGTGCCCGGGGTGCGGTCGGCGGAGCGGCGCCCCGGGGCCGAGCCGGTTGGGGAACGGCGCAGGTCGCGTGCCGCCGGGGGGCCCGCGGGGGTGGACGTATCGGTGGGGCGCGGGGTGAGGGCGTGCCCGCCCGGCCCGCGCTGGGCCCTAATCGGAAGTGGTTACTGATCGGTAACTTCTCGCCGTTTTTACCGTACCACTGACTCGGTTTACAGGACGGAGACACCTTCGTGTCCGATCGTTCACAGCCGGATCGAGACACGCCCACCATTTGGTTGTATCTTGCGTGTTGCTCGTCTTCCGTTACCAATCGCGATTGATTCGATGATCCTCTGACAAAGGAGGAGTGGCGGTGACCCGATCGGAAACAATTTCCCACGACGAGCTGCAATCGTGGCTTCTTGACAAGATCGCCTTCTACCTCGACAGGCCTGTGGAAAACATCGATCCCGGGGTGGAACTCGCCCGCTACGGGGTCGACTCGGTGTACGCGATCAGCATCATCAGCGACATCGAGGACCACCTCCAGGTCGAGGTCGACGTGGCCGAGGCGCGGCGCCGGGAGACGGTGGCCGACCTCACCGACTACCTGCTCGACCTCGTCACGTGATGGCCGGCCGGCCCGAGGCCGGCGCCGCCGGGCCCGCCATGCCCGCCATGGTGGTGCTCGGCGACAGCGTGGCCGAGGGCCAGGACGATCCGGATCCGGCCGGCGGTTGGCTCGGCTGGGCCGGACGACTGGCCCGTCACCTGGGGATTCCCCGCGAGGAGATGCTCAACGCCTCCGATCCGGGCGCGACGGTCGAGGACGTGGTCCGCGACCAGCTGCCCGGCGTGCGGGAGTTGCGGCCGCGGCTGGTCGTGCTCGGCTGCGGCATGAACGACGCGCTGCGCGGCTTCGAGCCGGAGGCCGCGGCCCGCCGGCTGGCGGAGCTGTTCGGCTGGGCCCGCGGGCGCGGCGCGGTCGCCCTCGCCATCCCGGTGCCGCGGCCGCCGCTGCTGGACATCAGCCCGATATCGCAGTTCCGAAAGAAACGCACCGTACAACGCATTCACGACTTCAACGCCGAACTCGACCGGGTGTCGCGCGAGTTCGGAATGGCGTTCCCCGAGCGGGAAACGGTGGCGAGAGTCGCCGATCCGGCGATGTGGAGCGCCGACGGAATCCATCTGAACCCGGAAGGGCACGCCTATGTCGCGGAGGTGATGGCGCAGATCGCGGCAAGCCTGCTCGGCGAGCGGGTGAAATGAGTTCCGGGGGCCGATCAAGCAGTCTGGGAGACTGATGAAAAGAGAATATTCCGCCGCCCGCGCGCTGCGTTCGCCGCTGCTGCCGCTGCTCGCTCCCGTGCTGGCCGTGCAGGCATGGCGGACGGTGCGGCGGACACCGCGGCTCGCCCCGGCGACCGGGGACGAGAGGGGCTTCGTCGCCGGCGCCGATCCCCGGCGGGGCCCCGCCTTCCGGGTCGTGGTGATCGGCGAGTCCACCGCCGTGGGCGTCGGCGCGTCCCGGCACGCGGAGGCGCTGCCCGGCTTCCTGGCGGAGGAACTGGGCGAGCGGCTGCGGCGCAGCGTGTCCTGGTCGGTCTCCGGCGAGAACGGCGCGACGGCCCGGCGCATCATCGGCGGGCTCGTCCCGCCCGCGAACGGGTCGCCGCCGGACCTCGTGGTCGTCACCACGGGCATCAACGACCTGATCCGGCGGCGCTCCCTGCGCCGCTGGGCGGCGGACGTGACCGAGCTCGTCGCCCTGCTGCGCGGACGGTTCCCGGACGCGACGGTGCTCGTCGCCGGCATGCCGCCGGTGCACCGGTTCCCCGCCCTCCCGCGCCCGCTGCGCTCCGTCCTCGGCGCGCGGGCGCGCGCGATGGACCGCGTCATGCGGGACGCGGCCGCGGCGGGCGGCGCCGTCCACGCTCCCATGGACGAGGCGATGGCCCGCGACCGGCGGCTGTTCGCGTCCGACGGCTTCCACCCGTCGGCCGCGGGCTACCGGGTCTGGGCGCGGGACCTCGCCAGCGCCGCCGTGCCCCGCACCGCTCCCGCCGCCGCGCTCGGCGACCCCGCACCGGACACGCCCCCCGCCGGCGCCGTCCCGCCAAGGACGGCCGACTGACCGCACGGCAAGCGAAGGGAGCAGCCGAGATGACGGTGCCCGGAACGTTCCGATCGGCGGTGGAGGCCAAGGACCTCGCCGCGATCATCGGTGCGCTGGACCCGGCCATCGAGTTCCGCAGCCCGGTGATGGTGAAGCCCTACGTGGGCCGCGACACCGTCGCCGCGCTGCTCGGCGTCCTGCTGGACGTCTTCGAGGACTTCCACTACACCGACGAGCTGGTGGGGGTCCCCTCCGGCGGGGCGAACGGCGCGGGCCCGCCGGCGCACGCGCTGGTCTTCAGCGCGAAGGTGCTGGGCAAGGCCGTCCAGGGACTGGACCTGCTCAGGTACGGCGAGACCGGGCTCGTGACCGGTCTGACCGTCATGGTCCGCCCGCTGCCCGCGGCGATGACGCTCGCCCGGGTGGTCGGGAGGCGCATGGAGGATCCGATGAACGCCGACGACGCGGGGGGCCCGTCCGGCGATACCGCGCAGCCATAGGGAGCCGACCCGCACAGGAGTCGCGCCCTCGCCCCGGGAGGCGCGACCCGCACAAGGGAGTCGAAGAGAAAAATGGATAGCAAGGTCCCCGCACACCCCGTGCACTCCGCCCGCCCCGCCCACTCCGCGCACGGGGCCCACGCCGAGAACCCCGCCCACCCCGCGCATTCCGTCCACCCAGGCCATGCCGAGAACCCGGCCCCCGAGACCCCCGCACCCGAGAACTCCGCACCCGAGAACTCTGGACCTGACGACCGCGGACCCGGGAACCCCGGCCCCGAGGGGGCCGCACGCGAGAGGCCGCCGCGCGAGCGGCTGGCCCCCGCGCACCGGATCGCCGCCGATCTGGACGGCTACCTCGGCGACCCGATGGACGACGAGGCCGGACCGTTCTCCTACAAGGCCATCGTGGAGGCGGAGGAGCGCGACGAGCTTCCGCCCGGCGCGGTCGACGCCGTCCGGGCATGGGGTTTTCCCAAGTACTTGGTGCCGATCGGGCTGGGCGGGCGCCTGACGACCCTTGAGGAGCTGTTCTTCGTCACCCGCGGCATCTCCCGCCGCAGCGTCACCGTCGCGGTCATGTACGGTTCCGGGCTCCTGGCGGTGAACCCGGTGTGGCTGTGGGGCGACGACTGGCAGCGCAGGACCGTCGCGGACGGCGTGCTGCGCGGCGACCTGGCCTGCTTCGGCGTCTCGGAGGCCGACCACGGCAGCGACGTGATGGCGTCGGAGTCGGAGGCCGAGATCCAGGGGGACGAGCTGGTCCTGACCGGTGTGAAGTGGCCGGTCGGCAACGCCACCCGCGGACGGTTCGTCACCACCTATGCCAGGACCGGCCCGCGCGACTTCTCCCTCATCCTGGTCGACAAGCGGGAGCTGGACCCGGCCGCCTGGTCGTCGCTGCCGCCCGTCCGGACGGTCGGGCTGCGCGGCCACGACCTGTCCGGGGTCGCGTTCTCCGGGGCGCGGCTGCCCGCCGAGCGGGTGATCGGGCGGCGCGGCTCCGGGCTCGTCCAGACGCTGAAGACCCTCCAGATCACGCGGACCGCGATCGCCGCGCTGTCGGTCGGGACGATGGACGCCGTGGTGCGCATCGGGATGGAGTACGCGCGGCAGCGCACCCTGTACGGCTCGGACATCTACAAGATCCCGGTCATCCGCGACCACCTGGTCAAGGCGCACCTGGACCTGCTGATCGCCGAGTGCGTGGCGATCCCGGTGGCGCGCTGCCTGACGGTCGCGCCCGGCCGGCTCAGCCTGTGGTCGTCGATCGCGAAGTACTTCGTGCCCGTCCTCGGCGAGGAGGTCGTGGCCAGCATCGGGACCGTGCTCGCCGCGCGCGGCTACCTGCGCGAGGGCGTGGCGCACGGGGTGTTCCAGAAGCTCCAGCGCGACCACGCGATCGCGAGCATCTTCGAGGGCACCACGCACGTGAACCTCGCCAACGTCGCCGGCCAGCTGCCCTTCCTGATCGACCCGCCGGCGGAGACGGGCCGCGAGGACGAGCTGCTCGCCGACCTGTTCCGCTGGACGCGGACGCCGCCCCCCTGGGACCCCGACGGCCGCCTGCTCCAGCTCACCAACGAGGGCCGCGACGAGGTCGGCCAGCGGTTCGAGGAGATCTCCGAGGAGATGCTGGCGGCGGCGAACGCGCACGCCGCGCCCGGCGTCGCGGCCGAGCTGAAGGACCTGGTCTCGGCCATCGGCGCGCTGCGCGCCAGGATCGAGGAGGGCATCCGCGCGAACGAGGGCGACACCTCGTCGGTGGCGGCGCTGACGCGGGCCAAGAGGTACTGCGAACTGCACGCGATGACCTCGTGCATGCTCACCTGGCTGCACAACCGGAGCGCGTTCGGCGGGGCCTTCGAGGACGGCCAGTGGCTCGTCCTGTGCCTGCAACGGCTGCTCCAGCGGGCGCAACCCGACACCGTCCTGTCCGAGGACCTCCTCCCCGCACTGGAGGAGGCGATGTTCGCCGCCACGGGCGAGCGGCGCTGGTTCTCCCTGCTCTCCCTCGTCCCGCCGTCCTCCTCCCTGCTCCCCTCGGCCGGGGACGAGTGACACCCATGGCCGGGGCACCGGAGACCACGGGACACGCGGATTTCGTGTCGCTCGTCCGGCAGAACGTCCGGACGCACGGCGACGCCCGCTCCTTCACCTTCATCAGCGAGGAACCGGGACGGAAGTACAAGGAGAACGTGCTCGGTTTCGCCGAACTCGACCGGAAGGCCCGCGCGCTCGGCTGCCGCCTGGAGGCGCGCGGCCTGCGCGACCGGGCCGTCTTATTGCTCTATCCGGAAGGGCTGGAGTTCCTGACGGCGTTCCTCGGCTGCCTGTACGCGCGCGTCGTCGCCGTCCCGGCCCCGCTCCCGGACCTGGACGCGGGGAGGTTCGGCCGCACCCGCCGGATCATCGAGGACGCCGACGTCGCGCTCATCCTCACCGACACCGCCCACCGCGCCACCCTCGACGCGTGGCTGTCGGCCGCCGGGCTGAAGGGGCGCGTCCACTGCCTGGACACCCAGGCGGGCAAGGACACCGATCCCGGCGACTGGGCCCCGCCGGAGTGCGGCCCGGACACCCTCGCCTTCCTCCAGTACACCTCCGGGTCGACCAGCGCGCCGAAGGGCGTCATGGTCACCCACGGCAACCTGCTGGCCAACGGCGAGGAGATCAAGCGCCGCATCGAGGGGTCGTCCGCGACCGTCGGCGTCGGCTGGGTGCCGCACTACCACGACATGGGCCTGGTCGGGCAGTTCATCGAGCCGCTCTACCTCGGCTGCCGGTACGTGTTCACCTCGCCGATCACCTTCATCAAGCGGCCCGTGCTGTGGCTGGAGCTGATCACCCGGCACCGGGGGACGATCACCGTGGCGCCGAACTTCGGGTACGAGCTGGTGCTGCGCCGCGTCACCGACCGGCAGCTGGAGGGCCTGGACCTGTCGTCGCTGACCGTCGTGAAGAACGGCGCCGAGCCCGTCCGGGCCGCGACGCTGGAGGCGATCGCCGAGCGCTTCGCCCCGGTCGGGTTCAAGCCCTCGATGTGGATGCCCTGCTACGGGATGGCCGAGACGACCCTGCTCATCACCGGCGCGCCCCTCGGCGGCGGCCCCGTCGTCCGCGACTTCGACGCAGGCGCCCTCGCACGCAACGAGGCCGTCCCCGCGAGCGAAGCGGCCCCCGCGGGCGAGGTTCCGGAGGGCTCCGCCTCCTCGAACGGCGCGGGCCGCGGCGGCGTCAGGCGGCTCGTCAGCAGCGGGCGGCCCGTCACCCTCGACGTCCGCGTCGTCGACCCCGAGACCCGCGAAGAGCGGCCGGAGCGGCGCGTGGGCGAGATCTGGGTGCGCGGCGGCAGCGTCGCCCGCGGCTACTGGGAAAGCCCCGAGCAGACCGAGGCGGTCTTCCGCGCGCGCACGGCCGCGGACGAGGGCCCGTTCCTGCGGACGGGCGATCTCGGCTTCGTCGCCGACGGGGAGCTCTACGTCACCGGGCGGATCAAGGATCTGATCATCGTCAACGGCCGCAACATCCACGCGCACGACATCGAGGAGGTGGCGCGGGCGGCCCATCCGGCGGCGCTGCACGGCGCCGCCTTCGCGATCGACGCCGCCATCGACGCCGACGTCGGCGACCCCGCCGACACGGGCCGGGAGGTCGACGCGAGCCGGGAGCAGGTCGTCATCGTCCAGGAGATCAGCACCCGCGCCGCGGCCGGGACGCCCCTGGAGGAGGTCGCGGCGGTCATCAAGACCCGGGTCGCCCGCGCCTTCGAGCTGCCCTCCGTCAGCGTCGTGCTGGCGGCGCGGGGCTCGGTCAGGCGGACGACCAGCGGCAAGATGCAGCGCCGGCTGACCCGCGAGGCGTTCCTGAACGGGCAGATCAGCGAGCTCGCCGGCGCCCTCGAACCGGGCGTCGCCGGCCTCGGCGGAGCGCGCGCGTGAGCGCCGGGCCCGGCGCTCGGCGCGCCGCCGTGCGCCCTTTTCGTGCGCTTCGGGCGTCCCATTCGAAGATCGTCCAAATTGGCGCTGACCAATCCTAGTCAAAATGATGACTAATCATGTCGTTGTCTGATAACGTCGGGCATCACCCTGAGTCAAGGCGGGGAGAGAAGGCCGATGGCGTTGCGTCACGCGGTGCTGGCGGCGCTGCTCGACGGCGAGTACAGCGGCTACCAGCTGGCCAAGATCTTCGATTTGTCGGTCTCCAACTTCTGGCATGCCGTACCGCAGCAGCTCTACTCGGAGCTGTCGAGGTTGGAGACGGAAGGTCTGATCAGCGGGCGGCAGATCATCCAGCACGACCGGCCCAACAAGCGCGTGTACACCGTCACCCAGGCCGGCGTCGACGAGCTCGAACGGTTCGCCGTGACCCCCGCCAAGCCGGGGATCATCCGCGAGAACCTGCTCGTCATGGTCCAGGCGGTGGACCACCTCTCCGCCGACTCCGTCATCGCGCAGCTGGAGGACCGGGCGGTGGCCTCGGCGGCCAAGGTCGAGGTCTTCGAACGGACCCTCAAGCACCTGCGCGGCGACCTCGACGAGGAGGAGTTCCTGCGCACCGGGTCCCCCCTCGGGCCCTACCTCACGTGCCTGCGCGGACGCCGCTTCGAGCAGGAGAACTACGAGTGGTTCACCAGCACCGCCCGGCTGCTGCGCGCCCGGGCGGGCACCCAGTCCGAGGGGAGCGGCCCGCCATGAGCCGGCCGCGTCCCTCGCACGCCGTGCCGCCGTCCGCCCGGACGGCGGCGGCACCGGCACCAACCCCCCGAGCCCACCTCAGCCTCGCACCCCGGCCGGGCTGGAACAGGGCGGCACGCCTTAGTCAAGGAGGCGTTCATCATGTCGGGCGACCACCACACCATCGAACTCCCTAGCACCCCACTCCCGAGCCACCTGACCACCACCGCGTCGCAGGCCGCGCCACCGAACGGCGCCCCACCGAACGGCACGCTGCCGAACGGCACCCTGCCGGACGGGCTGCGGGCCCTGGACGAGCCCCCGGCGGTCCTGCTGGGCGAGCTGGCGCTGCCCGCCGAGCGGGAGTCGGTGCCGAGGGCCCGGCGGTTCAGCCGGTCCGTCAGCACCGCGTCCGGCATCGGGCACATCGCCGACGACGCCGAGGTACTGGTGTCCGAACTGGTCACCAACGCCGTCCGGCATGCGCCGGTCCCCGGCTCCGCGCTGTCCTTGCGGCTGCTGCGCGCCGGTACCCGGCTCCGCATCGAGGTGCACGACCAGAGCGCCGCCGTCCCGACGGCGCGGCCGGTCGACCTCATGGAGGAGACGGGCCGCGGCTGGTTCCTCGTCGCGGTCATGGCCGACGGGCACGGCACCGACCACACCGCCTCCGGCAAGGCGGTCTGGTGCGAGGTGCGCGCCTGGCCGCGGGACGAGCACCCCGGCCGCTGAGCATCTCCCGCGCACCCCGGTACGGCGATGGGAAGTGCCATGCCTGCTAACGCCATGCCCGCCGGCAACGGGCCCGCTGACAAGGGGCCCGGCGGCCAGGGGCCCGCTGACCGGTGGCCCGCCGACCGCCGGCCCGACCAGAGGCCCGTCGACCCCGGGCCCGCCGACCGGCGGCCCGTCGACCGGAGCCCCTTCGAGCAGGGGGCCTTCGGGCAGGGGGCCGTCGGCCGAGGGCCCGCCGAGAGGCCCGGCGACCACCGGCCCCGGCAGGACGAGCCGGCCGGCCGGCGGCCCGCCGATCCCCGCCGCCCCCCGGACTACTACCGGGAGGACGGGCGGCGCGCCACGGCCGAGGAGGCCCAGCGGCTGCTGCTCGACGTGCGGGGGCGCCTGCTCGCGCAGGACGTCATCCGCGTCGGCGCCGTCGTCGTGGTCGTCTCGACCTGGTTCACCGTGATCGACCTCGGACTCGCGGCGAACGGGAGGCCGCTGCTGTGGCAGACGATCGTGTCCGACCACGCGATGCACGCGGACATCGGGCAGTACACCACGCGGGAGAAGGCCCTGCGCGGGCACGCCCAGGCGGTCGCCATGATCACCAGTCGGCTGCGCGGCCTGGTCGCCCGCGCGGCGCTGGACGAGGCGCGGCCCTGACCGAACACCCGACACACGGGCACCCCCGACACACGGGCACCCCCGACACGTGGGCACCCCCGACACAAGGGCCGGCAGGCGCGGCCCGTCCCCGGCTTGAGGTAGTGATCTCGATGTCCCGCACCAAACCCCGCGACGACGCGGCCGGCCGCAGGCCCCGGCGCAGGCGCCCCATCCGGCTGCGGATCACGGCGCTGCTGCTGGTCCCGCTGGTGTCGCTCATCGCCCTGTGGGCGTTCGCCGCGAACATCACGCTCGGCGACGCGTTCGACAAGTACGACTTCTCGACGACGTACGAGAAGGTCGGCCTTCCCGGCATCTACCTGGTGAACCAGCTCCAGGCGGAGCGGTCCCTCAGCGTCGTCGCGCTCAGCACGCGCGACCCCGCCGACCGGCAGAAGTTAGGCGGGCAGCGCGCCCGGGTGAGCGCCGTCGACAAGGCGTTCCGCTCCACCGCGCTGTCGCCCGACGCGCGGGACGCGGCCCGCCCGGAGACCAAGAAGCGGCTCGCCGAGGCGGTCCGGGCGCTGGACCGGCTGCCGCAGCTGCGCGCCAAGGTCGACTCCGGCCGGGTCCAGCCGCTGGAGGTCATCAACTCCTACAGCGTCCTGCTGGACCAGGTCATCAAGGTCTTCGACGGCCTGGTGACGGTCAACGACGTCGCGATCTTCACCCAGGGGCGCGCGCTGATCGGCATCGGCAACGCCCGCGCCTACATGCTGCGGGAGGACTCGCTCGTCACCGCCGCGATGGCGCGGGGCGGCCGGCTCACCCCCGCCGAGCACACCGCGTTCGTCCAGTGGGCCGCGGAGGGCCGGCGCGAGTTCGACGCCGGGCTCGCCGACCTGAACGAGCAGATCCGCGGGCCGCTGGGCCGGCTCGCCGCGTCCCCGGAGTTCCAGCGGTACCGGGCGGCCGAGGACGCGATCGTGAACGCCCGCGGCGACCGGCTGCCGTCCGAGGCCGCGGACTGGCAGGCCACCTCGCAGCTGCTGTCGCAGGCGTGGGCGCAGAAGGTCACCGAGGCGAGCCTCGCGCTCAACGAGATGGCCAAGCCGATCGGTGAGCGGATCGTCATGCGGCTCGTTCTGGCGGGCGGGTTCGGACTGCTCGCGGTCATCGCCTCGATCGTGCTGTCGCTGCTCGCGGCGCGCAGCCTGTCGCGCGAGCTGCGGGGGCTCCAGCGCGCCGCGCTGAAGCTCGCCGAGGACCGGCTGCCCGGCGTCGTCGCCCGGCTGCGGCGCGGCGAGGAGGTGGACGTGGACGCCGAGGCCCCGCCGCTCGTCATCGGCAAGACCCGGGAGGTCGCGCGCGTCGGCGACGCCTTCACGAAGGTGCAGCACACCGCGATCGAGACCGCCGTCCGGGAGTCCTACCTGCGGCAGGGCATCAGCCGCGTCTTCCTCAACGTCGCGTGGCGCAGCCAGTCGCTGCTGCACCGCCAGCTGCGGATGCTGGACGAGATGGAGCGCGACGCGTCCGACCCCAAGGTGCTGGAGGACCTGTTCCGCCTCGACCACCTCACCACCCGCATGCGCCGGCACGCCGAGGGCCTGGTCATCCTGTCCGGGACGTCCCCGGGGCGGGGCTGGAGCCGGCCGGTGCACGTCGAGGACGTGCTGCGCGCCGCGGTCGCCGAGGTCGAGGACTACACGCGGGTCGAGATCGTCGTGGTGTCCGGGCAGGCCGCGGTGATCGGCGAGGCCGTCGCCGACATCATCCACTTGCTCGCCGAGCTGATCGAGAACGCCACGGTGTTCTCGCCCGCGCCCACCGAGGTGCTCGTCCGCGGCGAGATGGGCGCCAACGGGTTCGCCGTCGACATCATCGACCGCGGCATCGGGCTCGACCAGTCCGAGCTGGACGCGCTGAACCTGCGGCTGTCGCGGCCGCCCGAGTTCGACCTGGCCGTCACCGACCGGCTCGGGCTGTTCGTCGTCGCCCGGCTCGCCGGCCGGCACGGCATCAGGGTCGCCTTGCAGCCGTCCCTGTACGGAGGCGTCAGCGCGGTCGTGCTGATCCCGCGCCAACTGATCGTGGACGTCGACCAGCCCGAGGACGAGGACGGCGCCGTCCAGGCCGGGCCCGCCCAGCAGCGGGGCGCGGCGCCGGTGAACGGGTCGCTGCGGCCGTGGCCCCCGCCCCCGGCGTCCACCGCGACGCTCAACGCGCCCGTGTACGACACGGCCTCCGTCCAGGACCTCGCGCCGACCGACACGGCCTCCACGGACACGGCGCCCAACCACACCCTGCCCAACGGCGCACTGCCCAACGGTGCTGTGCCCAATGGCACGGCGCCCCACGAGACGGGGCCGGTCGGCGAAGGAGCGCCGTCAGAGACGCCGGTGTCCCTCCCCGAATGGACGAGCGAGGAGAGGCCGGACCAGAACGCGGCGGTGGGGTTCGGCGACGGTGACCAGACCCCGACGTCGTTCGGGACCCCACCGTCGCACGGTCCGCCGCCGTCGCGAGGGGCGCCGCCGCAGACCGAGGCCGCGCGGCCGTTCCAGGCCGCTCGCCCCCAGGCTCCCGCCTACGGCGGCGGGACGTACGGGGGAGCGGCGGGCCGGTACGGAGCGCCCGCGTCGTTCGGCGACCCCGGGTTCGGGGAGCCTCCGTTCGGCGGGGCGCCGTTCGGGGAGGCGCAGGCGCAGACGGCCGGCGGGCGGGCCCCGCTGCCGCGCCGGGTGCGCGGCGGGAGCCTGGCGCCCCAGCTGCGCGACGCCGCCGTCTACGAGGAGACGAACCCCTACGAGGAGACCGGCCCGTACGGAGAAGAGTCCGCGGCCACCGGTGACGCGATCGCCGCCTGGGAGGAACGGTCGGCGGAGGCGTCCCGCGACCTGTTCGCGTCCCTGCAGGCGGGCTGGCTGCGCGGCCGGGACGAGGACGAGGCGCCGGACGGACCCATGGACGGCACGGAAGGAAGATCATGACCCATCAGGGAGTCGCCGCCGAGCTCAACTTCCTCCTCGACGACCTGGTCGACCGGGTCCCGCAGATCCGGAAGGTGGTCGTGCTGTCCAGGGACGGGCTCGTCATGGGCATGTCGCGGGGCGTCGGCCGCGAGGACTCCGAGTACCTCGCGGCCCTCGCCGCCGGGTTCCACAGCCTCGCCGTCGGGGCGCGGCCGCAACTGGACTCCGGCGAGATCCGGCAGACGCTCGTCGAGATGGACAAGGGCCTGTTCTTCGTCGTGCCCGCCGGCGCCAACAGCTGCCTCGCCCTGCTGAGCGAGGTCGGCGCCAACGCGGGACTCGTCGCCTACGAGATGACGATGCTGGTCAAGCGGGTCCACCGGCAGCTGTCCACCGGACTCAGGCAGGGCGCGCCCGGGACCGGACCCAGGTGACCCGCCATGGACCCCAGTAGCGGGCCCGGTGCTCCCCGGGGTCCCGGCCGGGAACGGTGGCTCGACGCCGCCGCCGGGCCGATCGTCCGCCCCTACGCGGTGACGCGCGGCCGCACCCGGCCGAGCGGCGAGCCGCTCGACATCGTGGCGATCCTCGTCGCGACCGGGCGGCCGCCGCCCGAGCCCGGCCGGCTCTCCCGCCAGCAGCGCGGGCTGCTGGCGCTGTGCCGGCGCCCGCACGCCCTCGCCGACCTCGCCTCGGACCTGAACCTGCCGTTCGGGGTGATCCGGGTGCTGGCCGGCGACCTGATCGACTCCGGCCTCCTGGAAGTCCAGCGATGGTCCCCGGCGCCGTCGCCGTCCGGGCCGTTCGGCCAGGCGACCGCCATCCAGCCGCACAACGACCCGAACCTGCTCAGGAGGGTGCTCGATGAACTCCGCGCGCTCTGACGCCCCGCCCCCCGCCGCGGCGGCCCCGGACGAGCCCGACGAACGGGCGGACGGCCCGCGCGTCGCACTGAAGATCCTGGTCGCCGGAGGGTTCGGCGTCGGGAAGACGACGCTGGTCGGCGCGGTCAGCGAGATCCGGCCGCTGCGCACCGAGGAGGCGCTGACGGACGTGAGCGTCGGCGTCGACGACCTCGACGGCGTGGCCGCCAAGACCACCACGACCGTGGCGATGGACTTCGGCCGCATCACGCTGCGCGACGGCGTCGCCATCTACCTGTTCGGCACGCCCGGCCAGGAGCGGTTCTGGTTCATGTGGAACGAGCTGTCGCGCGGCGCGCTCGGCGCGGTCGTGCTCGCCGACACGCGGCGGCTGATGGCGAGCTTCGCCTCGATCGACTACTTCGAGCGCAAGGGCACGCCGTTCATCGTCGCCGTCAACTGCTTCGACGACGCCGACCGCTACGAGCCGCCCGAGATCCGGTCGGCGCTGGACATCGACCCCCACGTCCCCGTCCTGCTGTGCGACGCGCGCCGGACGGTGTCGGCGAAGCAGGTGCTCGTGTCGCTGGTCGAGCACGCCCTGCGGCTCGCCGGCGGCACCCGGCACCCCTGACCGCCGGCCCGTCGCGGGACCGGCCCGCCGCCGGTCAGCCCCCGGTTCCGCCGGGCTCGTCGTCCGCCGTGCTCGGCGGCCCCATGACGATCTCGTCCACCGCCACGTCGTGGCCGTCGGCGCATCTGACCTGCGCCGTCACGCGCTCGTCGCAGCGGGCGTGCGTCAGCATGACCTGGCGCCCCTCCTCGTGGGGAAGGTAGGTCTCGCCCCATTCCATGAGGCTGACGAGGGTGGGCGCGAGGTCCAGGCCCATCTTCGTCAGGTGGTACTCGTAGCGCGTGCGCTGCCCCGGCTCCTGGTAGGGCTCCCTGGTGAGCAGGCCGGCGTCGACGAGATGGCGCAGCCGGGCGGTGACGGCCGACTCCGTCATGCCGAGGTTGCGCACGAAGTCGCCGAATCGGTTGGTCCCGAAGAAGGCCTCGCTGAGCACCAGCACCGCCGACGGCGGGCCGAGCGCGGCGAGCGTCCTCGCGACCGGGCAGTTCTGCATCGACCAGGTCTCGCGGTCGGCGAAGTGCCCTTCCAGTGTGATTGTCACCGTTCCACTATAAACCTGCTGACTTTGCTTGACCAAAGTCAGGGGGCTCGCTAGCCTCCCTGACTATGGTGGAACAAAGTCAGGTGCGCGGCGCGGGCCGGGTCCGCAGGGGGCCGGTGCTCGCGGTGCTCTCCGTCGCCTCCTTCATGGCGGGCCTCGACCTGTTCATCGTCAACGTGGCGTTCACCGACATCGGCCGCGACTTCGCCGGGGAGTCGATGGCCGACCTGTCGTGGGTGCTCAACGGGTACGCGATCGCCTTCGCCGCGCTGCTCGTGCCGCTCGGCAGGCTCGCCGACCGCTACGGCCGCAAGGCGGGCCTCGTCCTCGGCCTCACCGTCTTCACCCTCGCCTCCCAGGCGTGCGCCGCGGCCCCCTCGCTGTGGTGGCTCGTCGCCTTCCGCGTCGTCCAGGCCGCGGGCGCCGCGGCGCTCATCCCCACCAGCCTCGGCCTGCTGCTGTCGGCGTTCCCGGCGGAGCGGCGCGGCGGCGCGGTGCGGATCTGGTCGGCGGCCTCGGCGATCGCCGCCGCGGCCGGGCCCGCCGTCGGCGGCGTCCTCGTCGACGCCTCCTGGCGCTGGGTGTTCGAGGTCAACGTCCCCATCGGGACCGCGGCGGTGCTGCTCGCGGCCCGGCTCGTCCCCGACTCGCGCGAGGGCGCCACCGCCCGCGTCCCCGACCTGGCCGGCACGGCCGTGGCCACCGCGGCGATCGCGCTGCTGGCGCTCGGCCTCGTCAAGATCAACGACTGGCCGGGCGAGCGGACCACCGTCGTGGTCGCCGCCGCGCTGCTCGCGCTCACCTGGTTCTGGCTGCGTTCCCTGCGCCACCCCGCACCGGTGATCGAGCCCGCGCTCCTCGCCGTCCGCACCTTCTTCTGGTCCAACGCCGCGGTGCTGCTGTTCACCGTCGCGTTCGCCGCCAACCTGCTGCTCGGCGTCCTGTGGATGCAGCAGGTCTGGCACTACTCGCCCATCCGCACCGGGCTCGCCGTCGCGCCCGGCCCGCTGATGGTCCCCGTCATGGCGCTCATCGCCGGACGCCTCGCGGCCGCGCGCGTCCCGGTCGGGCTGATCACCGCCGTCGGGTGCATGCTCTGCGCCTTCGGCGTCGTCCTGATCGCGATGAGCCTCGGCCCCGCGCCGGCCTACGCGTCGGAGATGCTGCCGGGCTGGCTCGTCGGCGGGACGGGCGTCGGCCTGGCTCTGCCCACCATCCTGTCCGCCGCCGCGGTCGAGCTGCCGTCCCACCGCTACGCCACCGGCAGCGCCGTGGTGAACATGAGCCGCCAGATCGGCGCCGTCCTCGGCGTCAGCCTCGCCGTCGCGGTCCTCGGCACCCCGCACGGCTACCCCGGCCTCCACACCGCCTACGTCCACGCTTGGCTGATGGTCGGCGCGTTCATGGTGATCGCCGCGATCACCGCCCTTGGCATGACACCGCGCCGGCCCCGGCCGTCCAGTCCCGTCCCCGAGCCAGAAACGGAAGTGATCGCCCGCGCCTGAAACCCCTCCTTGACACGGGAAACGGGCGAAGCCTTGACCCGGACCGCGAGGCCCGGTTCGTCCGTACCCCGCACAGCAGGCACCTCATCCGGAGAGGTGCCTGCTGTATTTATTGTGTTTTTTGGGCGGTGGGGGGGCGGGGGGGGGGGGCGCCCCCCCAAAAAACGGGGGGGAGGGGGAAGCCCCCCGGCCCCCGGGCGGGGGGGGCGCGGGCGCGCA